>NZ_RDQG01000032.1 GCF_003697815.1 Halalkalicoccus subterraneus
TACGCGCCCTCGGGAACGTCGTTCATCGTCGCGGCGTTGAAGAAGGTCGACTTGCCAACCGAGGGCTTGCCGACGAGACCGATCCGGTAGCTCATTGTGCGGGTTGGGGGGTCCCTAACGGAAAGCGTTGCGAACCCGGCTCTCACCGGCCCATGCTATCGTATAACGGTCGAACGAGGGTTAATTACTACCAAAATTATAATATATAATCAATCCATAATAAAATTACTGTCATTCGTAAACAGAACGATGGTCGGACTCTGCGGTTCGTACGGGGCACAACGACGTGACGTAGAACCGATCTCCGCAGCGCTCTCGCGCTCGGACGCCGACGAGCACTTCGAGTACGGGACGAGAGACCTCCGGGGTCAAACGATCGCCCACTCCGAGGAGGGCCGACCGGCCACCGTTCCCGGGGAAGATACCTCACTCGTGGTTTGGGGATCGGTCTACAGCCGGGAGCGCTCCGGCGGGTACGAACGCCGGCCACCGGGCGTCACCGTAGCCGAGTTCTGCGCTCGAGCCTACGCCGAGGACGGCGTCGGGGCGCTCACGGAGATGAACGGCGAGTTCGTCTGCGTCGTCGAACGGCCGGACGACGGCCGAGTCCGGATCGTCACCGACCGTCTGGGAACCCAACCAGTGTACTACCACGCCGAACCCGGTGCGATCACCTTCTCGACGTCGATTCAGGCGCTTGCGACCCATCCGGGGATCGAGACCAGATACGTGCCCGAGTACCTGGCGGAGTACCTCGGATCCAAGACCGTTCGGGGGCTTCGAACGCCGCTTTCGGGGATCGAACGGCTCCCGCCAGCGTCGGTATCGACCCTCGATTCTGACGCCGGCGAGGTGCGGTCCGAACGGTACTGGCAGCCGATCCACCGGCCCGAGAACCGCCCGTTCTCGGCGTTCGTCGATCAGTTCATCGACCGGTTCCTCGACGCGATGGACGACCGTATCCGCGACGACCGCCGACATGGGTTGTTGCTCTCCGGCGGGAGCGACTCACGGCTCGTCCTCGCGACGCTCGATCGGGTCACAGCGTATGGGTTCTCCGATTCCTCGGGCGAGGTCGAGACCGCACGCCGGGTGGCCTACCTCGCCGGCGTGCCGTTCACCCGTTTCGACGACGAGTCCGGATACGACAGGCGCCTACTCCGGCACAACGCCGAGGTGAGCAACTTCGTCGGCTGGTTCAACGAGGGGAACGCCATCGGCGTCGAAGGGACGCTCCGCCGGGAGGTCGACGCGCTCGTCTCCGGGCTCTACGCCGACGTGCTGTTCAAGGGCTGGACGGTCCCGACCCGGCGACTCTCGACGCCGGCGGGGTCGCTTCCGGTTCCCACGGCCAAGACCATCGAAACGCGCGAGGCCGTCCTCGGGACGCGAGACGGATCGACGCCGCCGTATCTCCCCGACGGCGCCGTTAGGCGAGCGCATGACTGGAACCTCTCGGCCGGCTCGCCGATCGTCGACCACGGGGTGACCTACCCGTCGTACGGCGCGCTTTCCGACCACGGGTTCTGGTATCCGCTCACCAACGAGACCTCCTTCGACCGCTACAGCGATCAGCAGGTCCTCCCGACGGTCTACCCGTTTCTCGACCGGCGGCTGATCGATCTCGCGCTGCGGCTTCCGACGCCGTACGCGCTGCGATACAACCTCGTCGACCGGGCGCTCGCGCGCCTCGCACCCGAGCTGGCCGCGATCCCACACGACGAGAGCGGTCTGGCCCTCTCCCGGCCGCGGTGGCTCCACCGGTTCGCGACGATGGGCGCGGAACTGCGGTCGGATACCGGCGGCAACGCGGCGACCCTCAGGGAGACTGACTGGATCGCCGAGGTCCTCGAGGGGCACCGGTCGACGATCCGGGCGCTCCCGCTTGTGGAGTACGACGCCGTCCGCGAGACCTACGACGCGCACATGGCGGGCGCCGACCACACCGCCGCGCTCTGTGGACTGTTGACGCTGCTGGAGATGCCGGTCACGCAGACGGTCGCGACCTCGGTCCGTTCGTCCCCGTCCTCCGAGCTGCCGATCCGTCCGGACGACGGGACCGTTTTCACACGGGGTGATTGACCGCCTCCGGAGCGTACACGAATCTCGGCGAGCGCTACGGAACGCTGGTCGAGCGGGAGCGAGGACCGTCGGACCGAGGTTCGCGACTACCGGGCGGCAAGCGAACGATTCAGGGAGATACGGACCGTAGATCGATCATGACAACCACGGATCCTCCGACGATCGGGCTCTCGTACGACGACGACGGAGCGGGACCGCCGCTCGTGTTCCTCCACGGCGGCTGGCTTTCCGCGGAGAGCTGGGCCGGCCAGCGCGACCGCTTCGGCAACGAGTATCGGATCGTCGTCCCCGATCTCCGTGGCCACGGCCGAACCGGCCCATCGGATGCATGCCGGTACTCGGTCGGGCTCATGGCCGACGACCTCGATTCACTCCTCACGGAGCTGGGAATCGAGGAGTGCGTGCTCTGTGGGCTCTCGCTCGGCTCGATGGTCGCCCAATCGTACGCCGCCAACCATCCCGAGCGGATCCGTGGGCTGTTACTAGCGGGCGCCGTCCAAACCTTCCCACCGGTCCCGATTCCGGGGCCGATGAAACGGCTGCTCACGCCACTGCCGATGCTCGGAGGGTCGCTCACGTTCTCCGGAACCGGACCGACGTTTCGCTCGCTGCTCTCGACGATCCGCCCGCTGACCGGGGGTCCGTGGCTCGCGCGCGATCCGGAGGTCAGATCCGCGGCTCTCGATACCGTTGACGAGATGTCGAAATCGGAGTTCAAAAAAGTGTTTTCGGCACTATACCGGTTCAAAGCACCCAATCTCGAGGATTTGGGAGTCCCGGCGCGCGTCGTCTATGGCGAACACGAGGTCTCGCTGGTGAAACGCCAGAGCCAGGACCTCGCGCGCGCACTCGACTGCGCGGTCCACGAGATCCCCGGTGCGGCCCACTTGGTCAACCAGGACAACCCCGAGGCGTTCGACGAGGTCCTCTCGGGGCTGCTGGCCGAAGTCGAGAGCTGAAGCCCGGGCTCAACGGGGCTCCGCGACCGAATTTCGCAGGGTTCCGACCCCCTCGTAGGTGATCTCGATCTCGTCGTCCGGTTCGACCGTCCCGGGGTTCGCGGGACTGCCGAAGGCGATTGCGTCCCCCGGCGAGAAGGTGAACCGCTCCGAGAGGTACGAGACGATCTCGTGGGCGCCGAAGAGCATCAGCTCCGTGTTCGCTTCTTGACGAACCTCGCCGTTGATCTCGGTGCGCATGTCGATCCCCCGCGGGTCGAGGTCCGTCTCGATCCATGGACCCAAGGGCCCCGAGCCGTCGAAGGCCTTGCGTGCCGTGCGGCCCTGCTGGTCCAGCGCGTCGACGTCGTTCATGATCGTATAACCTCGGACCACGTCGGGCACCGCCTCGACCGGGACGTTCTTACATTCCTCGCCGATGACGGCGACGAGTTCGCCGGCGTAGGTGACCTCCTGGGAGAAGGTCGGATACGGGATCGGCGCCTCGGTGGGGATCACGGAGACGGGCGGTTTGATGAAGAAGTCGGGCTCCTCGGGGCGCTCGTAGTCCATCTGGTCGAGCGTTTCGGCGTAGTTACGCCCGACACAGTACAGCGCGGAGGGGACACACGGCGCGAGCAGGTCCTCGCGGTCGATCTCGTACTCCGCGTCGGCGGTACTCAGCGTTCCGTCGGCGAGTTCTCCCTCTCGAACCCCGTCGTCCGTCAGGGCGCGTGCGAGTCGCATAGCGTACTCTGAAGACTCGCGCTATGTAGCTGATTCCATATCCGGGCGGAATGCCTCGCCGTCCCCGCGACAGATCACGGGCAGGTCCTCCAAACTCCGGATCTCGTAGGTCGGCGCGGCGGGCAGTTCGTAGTTAGTTCGATGGGGCCGGCGAATGAAGGCACAGTCGAGGCCGACCTCGTGGGCTGCGAGCACGTCGACTCCGCTATCGCCGACATAGAGTGCGTTGCGGGTGTCGAGATCCGTGAGCGCGCGCTCGATGTAATAACCGTTGGGTTTCTTGCGGTCGATTCCGGCGAGCGTCGGTTCGCGGCCGTAATGGGTCTCGAAGTAGGGATGCAGGTCGTAGTGGTCGAGGATGAAATCGATGGTGCGTTGCTGGTTGTTGCTGACGACGCCCAGATCGGGGACGAGTTCGTCGAGCGCACTGACGTCTTCGTACAGGGGCTTGCCGCCGTTTTCGATCGAGTCACACTGGGCACGCGAGGTGAGCATGTCGCGGCGGTACCACAGGTCGTCCGGGTCAACGTCGTGTGCGGCGGCGAGTTCGGCGACCGAATCGCGCGTGACCCCCAACAGTGACTCGACTTCCTCGTCGCTGGGCGAGACGCCGAACTCGTCGTAGGTCTCGCGGATCGCGCCGTGGAGCACCGCTCTCTCGGTGCGCTCGACGAGCACGCCGTCGTTGTCGAAGACGACCGCGTCGTAGACGCGCTCAGACATCCGCGACCTCCCTGACGAGCTCCGCAGAATCGTTGCCGGGGCTGTTGACCGCCGTCGAGACCGGATAGGCCTGCAGGTCGTCGGCCGCAGCGAGCGAGAAGGGGGCTCCGGAGAGCCACTCGCGTTCGTGTTCGCGCTCGAGGATCACTGCCATCCGGTGGTGGAGGTCCTTCACGACGCCTTCGGGCTCGGTCGTGACGACGGCGAACGTCTCGATGGATTCGGGCTCCGCCGAGCCGTCGACCCCACCCTCGGCGAACGCGTCGAGGCCCGTCTGTTCGGTCGGCGGCGTCCAGTGCGTCCTGAGTCCGGCCATCGCGAAGGGCTCGTCGTCAGTCCGGGAGACGTAGTAGGGCCGTTTTCCCCCGCCCTCCTCGACCCACTCGTAGAAGCCGTTCGCGGGGACGAGACAGCGATCCGCGTCCTCGAAGCTCGGTTTCTCGGCCATCGTCTCGGCGCGGGCGTTGATCAGGTCGCGTTCCTCGTCGGCCCATTCGGGGGTGAGCCCCCAGCGCGCAAGGCGGATCTCCTCGCGATCGTCGGGGACGATCGGAAGCCGCTGGGAAGGGGCGGCGTTGTAGGTCGGTTCGAACTCGGGCTCCGGCACGGAGAACCGTTCGGCTAGCTCGTCGGGCGGCGTAAACAGGGCGTACCGTCCACACATGGTTCGGAGAAGGGGTGGAGAGGGTATAAACCTCGGCGTCGCACAACGACACCGGTTTACTCTCCGGCCGGAATCGAAGGTGTATGTGGACGATCGCGTGGCTCGTGGCTCTCACGCTGTTCGGTACCGCCGTCGTCTGGAAGGCGAGCGGCTGGCTCGAATCGTCGGCCGACCGGCTCTCGGCGTACTACGGGCTGCCCGCGATCGTTCAGGGGTCGATCGTCGTCGCGGTCGGGTCGAGCTTTCCGGAACTCACCACGGCGGTCGTCGCACCGCTGCTCCACGGCGAGTTCGAACTCGGCGTCGGCGCGATCATCGGCTCGGCGGTCTTCAACATCCTCGTGATCCCCGCGTTGGCGACGGTCTCGACGCCCGGCCCGCTGAACGCCGGCCGGGACCTGGTCTACAAGGAAGCGCAGTTCTACATCATCTCGGTCGCAGTCTTCCTGTTGATGTGTTCCTTTGCCGTTATCTACTACCCCGTCGGAAACGGCTTCGCCGGTACGATCACACCCGGGCTCGCGTTGATCCCGCTCGGGGTCTACCTCCTGTATCTCTTCATTCAGTATCAGGACACTGCGGACTACGAGGCGCCCGAGGTCTCGGGGATCAGCGCCCCGCGCCAGTGGGGATATCTGCTCGCGAGCCTCGCGTTGATCACGATCGGGGTCGAGGCGCTGGTGCGGGGAGCGATCGGCTTCGGCGACGTCTTCGGCACGCCGAGTTTCATCTGGGGGTTGACAGTGGTGGCGGCCGCCACGAGCATTCCCGACGCGTTCGTCAGCGTCACCGCCGCAAAGAACGACCGGGAGGTCACGAGCGTCGCGAACGTCCTGGGTAGCAACGTCTTCGACCTCCTCGTCGCGATCCCGGCGGGAGTGATCGTGGCCGGCATCGTCGGGGCCAGCGCGGTGACGATCGACTTCGCGGTTGCCGTCCCGCTGGCGGCGTACCTCGTGCTCGCGACGATCGCGCTGTTTACGCTCCTCAGGACGGATTTCGAACTCCAACACTGGGAGGCGTGGGGGCTGCTCGTGCTGTACGGGGTGTTCCTCGTCTGGCTCGTCCTCGAAACGGTCGGGGTGACGGAGCTGCTCGTCTAACGCAGGGGCTTTCAGCCGGGCGGTGTCATGAACGGGTATGAGCGTCTCGCGAACGGTCGAGCTGGAGGGACACATCATCGATTCGGGCGTGATGGGGCGGTGTATGGGAATCGTCATGGACATGGACGGCTGGTTCGACGTCGAGGAGTTCGACGTCGGTACCCGGAAACACGAGGAGACCTATGCCCGGATGCGCGTCTCCGCCGAGGAGGAGGACACGCTTCACGAGATCCTCCACCAGCTCAATCAGACCGGTGCGACCCTCGAGGACCCGATCGACGCCGGGATCGAACCCGCGCCCGCGGACCGGGTCGTGCCCGCGGGCTTTTACTCGACGACGAACCACCCCACCGAGATCCGCTACGAAGGGAAGTGGATCGAGGTCGATCGCATCGAGATGGACTGTGCGGTGATCGTCGAACCCGAAGGTGGCGAGGACGACGGCCACGACGGGCCACGTGCCTACACCAAGGTGCTCAACGCCGTCGAGAAGGGCGATCTCGTCGTCACGGGCAACACCGGCATCCGCGTCAACCCGCCGGAGCGTCCGCGCGATGCCGGTGGCGCCTTCGGGTTCATGCAGGGTGGCGTCAGCAGCGAGCGGCCCGCGACGACCCAGATCGAGAACGTCGCGAACGCGATCGCCGAAACCAAAGACCGGGACGGGAACGTGATGGTCGTCGCCGGCCCCGCAGTGATCCACTCGGGGGCGCGAAACGACCTCGCCCGACTGGTCGGTGAGGGGTACGTCGACGCGATCAGCGCGGGCAACGGCTTTGCGGTCCACGATCTCGAACGCGATCTGTATGGCACCTCACTAGGGATGGACGTCGAGACCCTCGAACACCCCCGCAAGGGTCACAAACACCACATCTACACGATCAGCGAGATCATCCGCTCGGGCGGGATCCACGAGGCGGTCGAGGAGGGCAAGGTCGACTCGGGGATCATGTACGAGTGTGTCGCCAACGACGTCCCGTTCGTGCTCGCGGGCTCGATCCGGGACGACGGCCCCTTACCCGATACGATTACAGACTCCATCGAGGCCCAGAACGCCATCCGCGAGCAGGCCCACGAGGCGGACATGGTATTGATGCTCGCGACGCTGCTTCACTCCGTGGCCGTCGGCAACTGCCTTCCCTCGACCACGCGCGTCGTCTGTGTCGACATCAACCCTGCGACCGTCACCCAACTCCAAGATCGGGGTAGCGCCCAGACGATCGGCATGGTCACCGACATCGGTACGTTCGTCCCGCTGCTGGCCGACAGTCTGCTCGACTGATCCGCGAGAAATGAGCGAAGCGATGCCGCGAGACCGACTCAAACAGTCCTGACGACGTCCCGCCGCGACGCGGCGGGCGAACTCGACGGCTACCGGAAACCGACGTCCGTCAGCCCTCGCTCGGGCCGGATCGCGACCTCTCGGTTCTACGAGGCGATCACGACTCGGCCTGGCCGCCACACCAACGGATGCATCGAACCCATACCAGAGGTGTGACATTCGCTGCCAATATTATTAATTAACGATCATTGAGGAACCTTTGCCAATATAAAATGATTAATCGTTATAGTTAAGTAGGAAAGCCGAGTTCGCTCTACTGTCGTGAACGATCATGTACGAACGCGGACCACCGACGGATCGTATCGCCCACAGACCACCCGATACCGACAATCAATGTACACCGACACCGACAACACCGGCGTTCCGATCGTTCCCCAACTGACCACCGAGACCACCTCGCGAGACCGCCGCGAGAGCATGGAGGAGGCAGTCTGGAGCCACCTCATCGAGACCCCCACGGAGGAAGCGCAATGATCGACGAGATCGGCGACACCGACACGACCGTCAGGGACATCGACAACCCCGCCGCCCGGGAGTTCCGCCGGAAGCTCGAGGACCAGACGTTCACGTTCGCCCCCGGCGTCTATCACGCGCTCGACGCCCGGCTGGCGGAGATGACCGGCCACGATGCCGCCTACATGAGCGGCTACTCCACCGTGCTCGGGCAGTTCGGCTTCCCGGACCTCGAGATGGTCTCGATGACCGAGATGGTCGAGAACGCGGAACGGATGGTCGACGCCTGTACAATCCCGATCGTCGCCGACTGCGACACCGGCTACGGCGGCGTCCACAACGTCCGGCGCGCGGTCCGCGAGTACGAGAAGGCCGGCGTCGCGGCGATCC
>NZ_RDQG01000033.1 GCF_003697815.1 Halalkalicoccus subterraneus
TCCCGATCGTCGCCGACTGCGACACCGGCTACGGCGGCGTCCACAACGTCCGGCGCGCGGTCCGCGAGTACGAGAAGGCCGGCGTCGCGGCGATCCACATCGAGGACCAGACCACGCCCAAGCGCTGTGGGCACATCGCGGGCAAGGAGATCGTCTCGCGCGAGCAGGCCGAAGCGCGCTTCTCGGCGGCCGTCGACGCCAAGCAGTCGGAAGACACCGTGATCATCGCCCGCACCGACGCCTACGGCAGCTCCAACGGCGACTGGGAGGAACACCTCGAACGCGGGCGGCTCTACGCCGACTGCGGGGTCGACCTGGTCTGGCCCGAGATGCCCGACCCGAGCCGGGAGGACGCGGTCAACTACGCCGAGACGATCCACGAGACCCACCCCGATCTGGATCTCGCGTTCAACTACTCCTCCTCGTTCGCGTGGTCCGAGCAGGACGACCCGCTGACGTTCGAGGAGCTTGGTGATCTGGGCTACAAGTACATCTTCATCACGCTGTACGGGCTGCACTCGGGCGCCCACGCGGCCTATGAGGACTTCCAGAACATCGCCGAAAACGACGAACAGGCCCAGTTCGACCTGGAGGATCGCTACATCGGCCACCCGACCGAGTCCCACCACGAACTCTCGCAGGTGAGCCGCTATCAGGACGTCGAGACGACGTTCGACCCCGAGGCGCGCGCGCGTATCGAGGGATCCGAAGGGTTCGCCGAGGAACGAGACACCCTCCAGACCGCGGAGGAGGACGGGGAGAGCGCCGAAGCCGAGAGCGACGACTGATCGCGGGTCGGCTCGGCGGTATCCCGCACAAACAACTAATAATCGGGCCTCCCTAGCCGAGCACAGGGATCGAGCCCGAAATGGTAGAGAGAGATCACATCGCGCAGAGTAAGGCGATCCATCGACGGACCGGTCGGACCTTCTACTACGCGACCCGGCTGTTGCCGGGTCGCGTCCGGGAGGCGACGTACGTCCTGTATGCGTTCTTTCGCGTCGCCGACGAGGTCGTCGACGACACCGACGGGACACCCCCGGAAGAACAGCGCCGCCGACTCGACTCGCTGCGCGAGCAGGCGCTCGGACGGGCCGACCCTGAGGGGCCCGTTCTCGAGGCGTTCCAGGCGATCAGGGAGCGCCACGACATCATTGACGACGACATTGAGGCCTTCCTCGACGCGATGGAGACCGACATCGGGAAACGCCGGTACGAGACGTACGCGGAGTTAGAGGCGTACATGAACGGCTCCGCGGCGGCCGTCGGGCGGATGATGACCGCCGTGATGGACCCTGATAACCCCGAGGACGCCCTGCCGCACGCGACGGCACTCGGGGAGGCGTTCCAGCTGACGAACTTCGTCCGGGACGTCCGCGAGGACGTGATCGAGCGCGACCGGATCTACCTACCCCAATCGACGCTTCGGGAGTACGACGTCACGAACGACCAGATCGAGCGCTTCGAGATGGACGGGAACGTCGAGCGCGCGGTCCGAACCGAGCTCACGCGTGCGGAGTCGCTCTACCGCAAGGGGGTCACGGGCATCAAGTATCTCCCCGAGGACTGCCAGTTCCCCGTATTGCTCGCCGCGGTGCTGTACGCGGAGCACCACCGGCTGATCCGGGCCTGCGAGTACGACGTCCTGACGAACGAACCCGAACTGAGCACGGCCAAGAAACTCCGGCTCGTCGCCCGCGTGCGCTGGCACTGGCAGTGGAGCACGGACCCCGAGGCGGTCTTCTATCGGGCGAGTGCGGTACCGGGCCCGACGGTCCCGCGGACCGAGCGCCGACACGACAGTCTCCCCACCCGGTAGTCCGCACCCGGTGGCGCTCAGAGCACGTCGAAGTCGAACCAATCGCTCGTGAGGAGGACGCCCCCGAGCGACGCAGCGACGGCGACCGGAACCCAATTGCCGAAGTACGCGTTGATCAGCCCCCACAGGAGCAGGAAGCTCACTAGGTCATCTAGGAAGAACCCGCACGTCTCCAGTCGCGCCAGCACCGCCTCGTGATCGAACGAGACCTGCAGGATCGCGGTCGCGACCGAGCCGCTCAGCAGCCAGCCGGCGTAGTTGATGGCCGGCACGCCGTAGTACGCGCCGGGCGAATCCCACGCCCAGAAACCGAGCGCGACCGCGCCGGGATCGAGGAGCAGATCGAGCGTGAGTACGGTCCCGAGGGTGAGGACGAACCGGCGGCCGACGGTGGTCTCCCCCAAGAAGAGCGAGGCGAGCAGGTAGCTGTTCAGCAGGATGGGAAAGTAGAAGACGGG
Source organism: Halalkalicoccus subterraneus (assembly GCF_003697815.1). Taxonomy (NCBI): domain Archaea; kingdom Methanobacteriati; phylum Methanobacteriota; class Halobacteria; order Halobacteriales; family Halalkalicoccaceae; genus Halalkalicoccus; species Halalkalicoccus subterraneus. The sequence continues at coordinate 2,278 of NZ_RDQG01000033.1, forward strand.
CAGGCCGAGCGGGACGAGCCCGGCGAGCATCGGTCCGAGTTCGATCCCGTAGGAGAACTCGCCGTAGGGCAGCCCAGTGAGGACGCCCGCGAGTTCGATCCCCCAGGTGAACAGCGCGAGCGCCGCGACCCCGCCGGTGGCCCGCCGGTCGAGCAGGGGAACGAGACCGGCGACCAGCGGCGAGACCATCACGAGGTTCGCGCCGATCAGCAGGTAGGGGTTCATCGCGAGTTCGGCGGGAAGGACACCCTGTCTGCCGGCGATCAGCATGACCACACCGACCACGGGGAAGGTGACGGCGATGGTGAAGCGGTTGTCCTCGACGATGCGTTCGAGCGTCGATTCGATCCGCCCGCGGGTCGGCCTCTCGACGGCGGCCTCACCCACGCGTCCGACCACCCGTCGTCATTACCGAGCGTTTGGACGGCGGGCACTTAGCCCCGTTCGTTTCCCGGTCGAACCCGCAAGGACTGTCTCAGAGATAGCCAAAGCTCTTGAGGCGCTCGCGCACGGTGTCGTCGTCGAGTCCCTCGTCCGTGACGGGTCTGTCGGCCCGGATCGGGCGACGCGTGGCCCCCTCCTCGATCAGCCACGGGACCCTGACCAGTCCCCGGGAGCGAAGCCCACGATCGTGGCCGAACCCTCGGACCGGAACCGGCCACATCCGGTCGCCGATGAGGTTACCGTGGTCGGCGGTGACGACGCTTCTACCCGTGATCTCGGTTCGGCACTCCGCGACGAACGGGAGTACGACCTCGAGGTTCTCCTCGTAGGCTCGCCGGACCGCCCCGACGGAGAGCTCCTCGTCGCCGTCGCGCAGGCGCTCCCAGACGTTCGCCCCCGAGAGCCCGTCGTCGGGCGCGCCGCTCGCGTGGCCCCGGTGGGGGAGCGTGCGGCCGAACTCGCCGATGAAGGGGTAGTGGGGCTGCATGTAGTGGACGAGCAGGCGCTTTTCGGGGAACCGATCGGCGGCCTCGATCGCCGCCGCGGTCACCTCGCGGGGGTGGACCGTCTGGAGGTCGCCGTCCCAGGCATCGAGCAGCGATACCGTCGCGTGGAAGGTGTCCTCGGGCAGCATCGGAGCGAACGGGTTGGCCGTCACGTAGACCGTATCGTGATACCGCTCGCCGGAAAACGTCTCGGAGAGGAACTCCTCGCTGTGGCTCGCGACCGACTGGCGCGATTCGAGCGTACCCGAAAGCGTGGTTTGCCCCGCGAACGTGTCGTACCGACAGCCGTCGAGGATCACGAGCAGGTCCCAGTCCTCGGCCATGACGTCGGTTGCGCGCCGGCGCGGGAGGCGCGCGTGGATCGCCCGGTTGAGGTCGATCCCTCGACGGCGACACTCGTACCGGAGAAGCGTCGGATCGCGGATCGCCTTTCGAACGTGCCGGAGGGAGTATCTCGAGAGGGGCATGTGGAGCGGATTCGACTCACGTTCGACGCCCGGACCGATATAGGTTGCCGGTCCCGCCTCACCTCCGCTCGATTCATTACGACGCGGCCAATACCGATCGGCATGCCACCCAACGTGCTCCTCGTCGTGCTGGACAGCGTCCGCGCGAGAAACACGAGCCTTCACGGCTACGGGCGGGAAACGACGCCGTTTCTGGAGTCGTTCGCCGCGGAATCGACGATGTATACCGCCGCGCGCGCACCGGGAATGACCAGCCTGCCGAGCCACACGAGCGTCTTCACCGGGCTCGCGGTCGAGGAACACGGCGCCCACGACTCGATCCTGCACGGGATCGAGCCCGGCGTCACCGTCTGGGAGCGACTGTGTGAGGAGCGTGAGTACCGGACGGGAGTGTTCTCGTACAACACCAACCTCGTCAGCGAGGGATCGCTTCGTGAGGCCTTCGAACACGTCGAACGGGGCAGCGACGGCCCGTTCGCCGACGGTCGTGACGTCAAGCAGTTCCACGAGGCGACAGACGACGCCTACGTCGGCGACCCGCGCCAGTATCCGGCCTACCTCCGGTTCTGCCTGGAGAGCGACCGGCCGGCACATTCCCTCGCGAACGGGGCGGTCACCAAGCTTCAGCGTCGGTTCACCTCTCCGCGGCTCGACCGGCTTCGCGACCCGGCGGCCGGCGAGTACGTCGACGCGCTGCTCGAGTGGACCGAAAACGACGGGCCGTGGGCCGCGTGTTTGAACCTGATGGACGCCCACCACCCGTACTGTCCGAAACCGGAGCACGACCTGTGGGGCGGGACGGAGCTCCAGCGAAGACAGAGCGAGCTCTCACCTCACCCGTGGATGGTCCACGGCGACCGGGTTTCGACCGACGAGTGGGCCTCCTTCGAGGACCTCTACGACGGGGCGATCCGGCAGGCCGACGCCGCCGTCGGCAGGCTCGTCCGAGCGCTGAAACGCCGCGGGGAGTTCGAGGAGACGCTGGTGGTCGTCACGAGCGACCACGGCGAGGGATTCGGCGAACCCAGTCGCGTCCGGCCCGGCGTGCGGACCGTCGGACACGTCGCCGGGCTCCACGAGCACCTGCTTCACGTCCCGCTGCTCGTCTCGTACCCCGGACAGACCGACGGCGGAGTCGTCGAGGAGTTGGCGACGCTGGCGCGGTTCCCGTCCGTCGTCGAGGCGGCCCTCGAGGACTCCTGGCGGGGCGACGAGTTCGTCCCCGAGGGCCCGGTCGTCGCCTCGGGGTCGAACGTCGAGGACAAGCTGAAAAACACCGAACGGGCCGCGCGCTTCTGTGGCGACACCGAGCGGTTTGCCGACGTCGTCAGGGCCGTCTACCGGCGCGAGGACGGGGAGACGTACAAGTACGTGACGTGGGGCGACGACGAGGCGACGGTCCACGTCGAGGACGTCCGGACGAGCGAGCGCGTCGAACACGGCGATCCAGCGGGGGAAGTCGAGCGGGCGTTCGGGGCGCTCTTGGACGCGGGGATCGTCGTCGACCGCGGGGAGGGCCACGAGGTGAGCGCGTCGACCCGCCAGCACCTCGCGGAACTCGGATACGTATAGGCGGCTACGGGGAAACCAACAGCCACAGCCCGCCCACCGTGAACAGCGCACCGACGACCGTGTTGAGCGCGGGGAACCACCAGTAGGCTCTCGACACGTCGAGGTCGGTGAGCGCGACCGCGAGGGTGAAAACCGGATAGACGAGGAAGAGCGCGCCCAGCCGCGCGTCGAACGCGCCGAAACAGAGCGCCGCGAGCGTCCAGCACGCCACGCAGTAGGCGTAGGTGCGTGACTCGCCAAGCAGGGTCGCCGTCGTTTCGATTCCCGCCGCGCGGTCGGGCTCGATGTCGGGAATCGCGCTGAAGGTGTGCATCCCCATCGTCCAGAGCCAGCCGCCGGCGATGGCGAGGACGGGTGGCTGGCTTCCGGCGAGCGCGACGTACGCGGCCGCGCCCGGCGTGAAGTACAGCCCGTTCGAGACGGAATCGAGCAGGGGCGTCGTCTTGAACCGCGCGGGCGGGGCGCTGTAGGCCGCCCCGAGGAGCAAGAACGCGGCGAGCCACGGCCACGCGCCGGCGGGAAGCAGCGGGAAGAAGGTAAGCGGGACGACCGCACAGACGGTGACGGCGATCGGGACGGCTCGCTGGCCCTCGAAGCGCGCCTCGCGATCCTCCTTTTTCGGGTTTTCCCGATCGATCTCGCGGTCGTAGACGTCGTTGATCCCGTAGAGAAACACGTTCGCGGGCACGAGGAAGTAAACGAACAGCGCGAGGAGGGACGCCGAGAGCAGCTCCTCGGGCCTGTCCGCCCCGAAGACCGCTCCCACCAGGACGGGGCCGGCCAGATAGAGCCAGAAGCGGGGCCGGGAGAGTGCCAGCAGGTAGCGGACGGTCACTGGTTCGGGTAGTCCTCCGCGACGGCCTCGGCGGTGAGCTGGCCGCTGATCAGACACATCGGGACGCCGATCCCGGGCGTGGTGTACGATCCGGTGAAGTAGAGCCCGTCGACCTCCTTCGAGCGATGCGGCGGGCGGAACACGGCGGTCTGTTCCAAGGTGTGGGCGAGCCCCAGTGCCGTGCCCCGCATGCTGTTGTACCGATCGGCGAAATCGTCGATCGTGAACGTCTCCTCGAAGACGATCCGGTCTCGGAGGTCAACGCCGGTGTTCTCCGCGATGTCGTCGAGAACGAGGTTTCGATAGCTCTCGCGGATCACGGGCCGGTCGTCCAGACCCGGTGCGACGGGCACGAGCGCGAAGAGGTTCGAGTGTCCCTCGGGAGCGACCGAGTCGTCGGTCTTCGAGGGGACACAGAGGTAGTAGGCGGGATCGTCGGGCCATTCCGGCTCGTCGAAGATCTCTTCGAAGTGTTCCTCCCAGTCGGTCGGAAGGACGAGCGTGTGATGAGCCAGCTCCGCTACGTCGCCCTCGACACCGAGATAGAGCAGGAACGCGGAGGGCGCGTAGGTTCGGGACTCCCAGTACTCCTCGCTATACCCGCGCTTTTCCGGCGGCAGGAGGTCGAGTTCGGTGTGGGCGTAGTCGGCGTCCGAAACGACGAGGTCCGGGAGGAAAGTGTCGCGCGCTTCGACCTTGAACCCGCCCGCCCGCCCTTCGATCGCCTCGACCGGCTGGTCGGTGTAATAGGTGACCCCCAACTCCGTGCCGAGTTCGCTGATCCCGTCGACGACGCCGCCGAGCCCGCCTTCGGGGTAGTGGACGCCGAGGTTGAAGTCGACGTGACTCATCAGGTTGTAGAGCGCGGGCGTGTTGTTGGGCGAGCCCCCCAGAAAGACGAGGGTGTACTGCATGATCTGCTGGAGCTTCGGGTGCTCGAAGTAGTCCTCGACGTGATCCTGCATCGAGCCGATCAGCGAGAGCCCGCGGGCGTTCTTCGCCACGTTCCAGTCGGCCCAATCCCTGAATCGAGGTCGGTCCTCGTAGACGAAATGCTCCATGCCGACCTCGTAGTTCAGTTCGCTCGTTTCGAGGTATCGCTCCAGGGCCTCGCCCGCACCCGATTCGTAGCTCTCGAAGACCTTCTTTGTTTCCTCGATGTCCGGCGAGACGTCGACCTCGTCCCCGTCCTTGAAGAAGATCCGATAATGGGGATCGAGCTGTTCGGTGGCGTAGTACTCATCGACCTCGCGCCCGAAATCGGCAAAGAAGCGCTCGAAGACGTCGGGCATCAGGTACCACGACGGCCCCATGTCGAAGCGAAAGCCCTCAGCTTCGAGCCGTGAGGCGCGCCCGCCGAGCTGTTCGTTCTTCTCGACGACCTGCACGTCGGCACCGGCGTCAGCCAGGTAGCACGCGGTCGAGAGCCCGCCAAACCCGCTTCCGATCACGACGACCGACTGCTCCGACAACTCCATGTCGGTACTCGGGACGACGACGGTATAAATCCGGGTGACCCAACCCAGCGGACCGCCCGAGGGTACTCCAGTGGGCGAGGGAATCGTCCACGATAGCCGGTTCGTTGAACGGCCGTCCGTCGAACCGAACGGTGACCGTCCCGACTCCACAACCGAAAGCGAGTGAAACGATGTACGGTAAAGACATGACAAATAGTCATAAGTATTATATATCTGTGAGGTGTATGAATGATTGCTGACATCGTGTCAGTGTCGAGGTGGTGCCGGGTTGCCCGGCTCGGCACTACCCGTGTCTCTGATACCGCCGTCGGACGATCGCCGACGGCGCCACATTTCCATTCAGTAAGCGGCCGGTTTTCGTACCGGCGAGCGGGAAGGGGTGTTGAACGGCTAACAGTCAAGATCCGAACGGCGGATCGGTACACACGACAACGTTCGACGGGTAAGAGCCGTGGATCGACGGCTCGGACGGACGTACTAGCCCGTGTTCTTCATCCCGGCCGCGATCCCTTTGACCGTGAGCCGCAGCGTTCGCTCCTCGGCGTCGGTACGGTGCGTCTGACCCAATAGATGTGTCTGCAGCAGGTTCAGCGGGTCGACGTAGGGGTTGCGGCGTTTGAGACTCTCTTCGAGCCAGTCGCGCCGGACCAGCGCGTCGCGACCCGCGATCTCGGTCACGAGGTCGGCGGCGCGCTCGTACTCGTCGATGAGCCGCGGGAAGAACGTTTCACGCAGCGAGGACTCGGCGAGGCCGGCGTACTCGGCGGCGATCTCGGGCTCGGTGCGCGCGAGCGCCAGCGCGGCGTTATCGAGCGTCGTCCTGAAGAATGGCCACTCGGCGTACATCTCCCGGAGGGTTTCGACGTCGCCACCGGAATCGAGGTAGGCGTCGATGCCCGAGGCGAGCGCGTACCACCCGGGGATGATGCAGCGCGACTGAGTCCAAGAGAACACCCACGGGATCGCCCGGAGGTCCTCGACGGATCGCTCCCCGCTTCTGGAAGCCGGCCTGGATCCGAGGTTGAGCTCCTCGATCACGGTGATGGGCGTGGCCTGCTCGAAGTAGCTGACGAACCCGTCGCTTTCGAGGAGGTCACGGTACTCCTCGCGGGCGGCGTCGGCCATCGTCCCCATCGCCTCGCTCCACTCCTCGGGGACCTCCTCTTCGGGCTCCTCGAGGGCGCGCTTTCGTGCCAGGACTTGCGCGTTGACCATCTGCTCGATGTTGCGCTCGGCGATCCGGGGATTGGCGTACTTCTCGGCGATCGACTCGCCCTGCTCGGTGAACTTCACCTGTCCCGAAACCGATTCGTTTGGCAGCGCAAGCAGCGCCCGGTTCATCGGGCCGCCACCCCGTGAGATCGACCCGCCGCGGCCGTGAAAGAGCCGCATCGTGACGTCGAAGTCGTCGGTGATCTCGGCGAGGCGGCGCTGGTTGTTGTACAGCGACCAGTTGGCGGCCAGAAAGCCGTTCTCCTTGTTCGAATCCGAGTAGCCGAGCATGATCTCCTGGGTGTCGCCCCGCGCGGCCAGCGCCCGGCTGTAGGCCTCGTTTTCGAACAGGGTACCCATGATCCGCCGGGCGCCCGACAGCGCGTACTCGGTCTCGAGCAGGGGGACGATGTCGATCCCCGAGTGGTCGGGCAGGGCGATGACGCCGGCCTGCTCGGCGAGGAAGAGCACTTCCAGCACGTGGCTCGGCTCCTCGGTCATCGAGATGGCGTAGGTATCGATCGCGTCGTCGCCGTACTCGGTCTGCCAGTCGGAAAGCCGGGCGAACAGCTCCAGTACCGTCCGGGCGGTCTCCGAGAGGTCGGCCTCCTCGTCACGATAGAGCGTCTCGGGGTCGATCACCGACTCGTCCTGGAGGACGGCCTCGGTGAGCGTCTCGACGCGTTCGTCCTCCGAGAGCGCACGGTAGTCGATCTCCTCGAGGGCGAGGGCCTCGGCGACGGCCTCGGTGTGGTTCGCCTGGTGGTCGCGCAGGTCGAGGCTCGCAAGCGAGAAGCCGAAGGTGTCGACCTGCCGTCGGAGGGGATCGACGTGGGCGGAGACGACGCTGTCCGCGCCGTTTCGTCGGGCACTTTCCGCGAGCACGTCCAGGTCGGCACGGAACCCGGCGACGTCCTCGTAGCCGCCGGGGCGGACGTCGTCGATCCGGTTGAGCCGCTCACGCATCAGCTTGAGCTTCTGACGGTAGGGCTCGCGGGGATAGCGGTCCTCGGTACCCCGGGCGACCTCGGGCAGGCGCTCGCGGTCGGCCGACAGCGACTTCTCGAACTCGGGGCCGACGTCGATCCGGCCCCCGTCCTGGCTCAGAACGCCCGAGAGTCGCTTGAGCGCGTCGCGGTAGCGCTCGAGGACGACCGTCCGCTGGCGTTCCAAGGTCTCGGCGGTCACTTCGGGGGTAACGTAGGGGTTGCCGTCCCGGTCGGAGCCGGCCCACGAGCGGAACTCGAAGAGTTTGGGCACGTCGATGTCGTGGCCGGCCTCCTCGAGTGCCTCCTCGAACTCGTCGTAGACCTCGCCGACGACGTCGAACAGCGTGTTTTCGAGGTACCACTGGACGTTGATCGCCTCGTCGGTCGGTTCGGGCCGGCGGTTCCTGACCTGTGGGGTCTGCCAGAGGCTGACGACCTCGCTTTCGATGTTCCGCTTGACGTGGTCGTGTTCCTTGTCGGTCAGTGCACGTTCGTCGAGGGTCTCGAGGTCGACCGCGACGCTCCGGAGCTTGGATTTGACCGTCTTCCGACGGGCTTCGGTCGGGTGGGCCGTGAAGGTCGGTTCGATCAACACGTCCTCGAGGACGCGCTTTGCCGTCCGCTCGTCGACGTCGGAAAGCGCCTCCGCGGCGACATCGAGGCTGTCGTCGAGCGCGCGCTCCTGGGATGCCTGGCGAATCGCGCGGACCCGCTCGCGCTCCTCGGCGAGGTTGATCAGCTCGAAGTAGGTGGTAAAGCCCCGTGCGACGATGCTTTCGCGGTCGGGTCGGAGCCGGTCGAGGATCTGGTGGACTCCCTGTCTCGATGCGGCCTCGCCGCCGCGGTAGGCGATCGAGGCGGTTCTGAGCGTTTCGACGGTTTCGAAGTCGTTCCGGGAGGCCTGCGCGCGGATCGTATCGCCCACGAGCGCGCCCAGCTCCCGAACGTCCTGATTGACGGTTCGATTGTGCAACTCGTCGTCCATGCGTGACCCCAACACGGCCCACGTCTAAAACCTCCTGTTATCCGCGAAGATTGTCTCGATAGAGAGTAAATGATGACAGTCCCGAGACGGCACCGTCCGAACGCGATTCGAGTCCCTGATTTCGATCTGACAGTGATCGATGTCGTTGAGACACGTACGTGATCTGCAGAGCGTTTCAGACCTGAATCAGAACAGATATGCATTTCAGTTATCAACGTGCCTATCTTATTTGCGGTCCAATGTTCACGTATGCCCACGTATGCGCTCACGCCGATCGAGGATCTGGGCATCGAGATCGACCGGAACGATCCCGAGATCGCGATCCTCGTCGGGAAACCGGGAATGGAGTCCTTCTTCGAGGGGGGTGGTGAAACGACGTACGTCTGTGCGGACTGCGGAACGACGATCGCGGCAAACGTCGAGCGGGGCGCGATCGGGAACATGGGGTTCGAGTGTCTCGGCTGTGGGACCCTGCTGTATCTGCCGGTCTACGACGACTGAGACGGTCGGACCTCGCTTGGTCGGTTCAGTTGTACTCGCGCCAGCGATAGCCACACTCCTTGCACTTGAAGAACCTCGTCGGCGGCTCGTCGGCCGCACCGGTCTGCTTGATCGTGTACCACGCCTCGCCGTGACCACACTCCTCGCAGGTCACGTCCTTCGCCGTGGGTTTGCCCTCGAACTCCGCGCCCTCTTCGGTTTCGATCAGTTCGTCGCCGCTCTGGGCCTCCGTCGAGACGAACTCGGATTCGGCCTCGCGGTCCCGCACGACCGTCTCGTCACACGACCCGCAGGTCCAGTGATCGCCCTCGGCTTTCATCATCGAACCGCACTCGGGACAGAACTGCATGGGGCGACCGTAATGGACGAACCCACTTGAACCTCGCTTCCCGACCGCACCGAACGGCCGTATCGCCGTTTCGATTGTCAGTTCGACATCATACACAAGCTTCATTATTAACCGGTAATAATGGGAGTATATCCCATGGGAGATGAACACACTAAAGGCGACGAGATAGACCAGGGCGACGATCTGGGAGAGCCGAGGGAGGCCGAGGAGGTGGAGGAGGACGACGAGTTTCGCTGTACGATCTGCGACGAGACGTTCGACAGTCAACAGGACCTAGAGGAGCACGGCGAGGAGGAACACGAAGGGGACGAAGACTACAGCAAGCAGCCCTGAAGAGCGCGATTCACGGCCGCTCGACGGGGAGATCTCGTATCCGGAACCGGTCGATGACGACGAGCGCTTGGATCTCGGTTCCCTCGTGGGCTGAAGCACTGTTTTCCGGACGGATGTCGCTGTGTCACGTCCCTCGATTTCGAGACGTCGGGTTAGCCCGTGTGGTCGACCGACGCACCGGTGTTTCGCCCGCTCGCCACGAGAACCGATCCGTCGACGTCCGCCGCCGCGAGCGCATTCCGTCCCGATTTTCGGGCCCTATCGGCCCGCTCCCGGTCGGTGATCCCGTAGACGACGGGACCCCACGAGGACTGCCCGGCCCCCTCGATCGCCCGGCAGGCCTCGAGTTCGCGGACGATATCGCCGACCGGCGGGCGGTATACCCCACCCTGTGCATCTGCGTACCACGCACCGTTGAGTCGGCCGATCTCGGCGATACCCGCCCCGAACGTTGCGAGATCACCCTCGACGAGCGCCGGCAAGACCCGACGGGCACTGATAGCCGTGATCTCGTCGGCGATCCCCGGGCTCGCACGCTCGACGACCGCGCGCATGTCGTCGTCCTCCTGTTCGCCGCTTTTCCCGGGTTCGACGTCGGGGATTACGAGGAGGAAGCGCCATCCATCGGGGATCGGGTGGCGCGCGATCACAGGTGGGACGCGCCAGGAACCGTCTTCGGGGCGCTCGGCGGTGAATCGGGTCGTCGGATGACCGCCGTCGCAGACGAACCCACCCTCCCGGAAGGTCGCGATCCCGACGCCGCTTCGCCCGCCCCGCCCGAGTCGCGGGGCTCGCTCTTCGAGTCGCGGCTCGCGGCCGTACGCGCGGGCGATCCCCGAGAGCACGGCGAGCGAGAACTGCGTGCCGCTGCCCAGACCCGCGTGGCGCGGCAACGTCTCGCGGACCGAGACGCGCGCACCCGGCACGTCGAGGACCTCGACTGCCCGGCGCGCGTAGCGCTCGGCGTCGGGGTGGCCCGTCCGAACTCCCTCGGCGCGCTCGCAGTCGACGACCAGCCGCGGCGTTTCCAGAGCTAACCCCAAACTGCCGTAGAGGCGTTCGTGGGCGAGCGAGAGGTTCCGGAAGCCGAAGTGAAGTCGGCCGGCGGTCGTGACCCGAACTGCCATCGTCTCCCGTTGGCGGTTCCGAGGAATGGGCGTTTCGGCGGTGGCAAGCGAGCTACTCGTCGGGCCTGACGAGCATCACCGGCGTCGTGGCGTGGCGCGCGACCTTGCCCGCGACGTCGCCGAGCAGGAACTTCCCGACCGCGCTGCGCCCGCGTGCGCCCATCACGATCAGATCCATCGATTCCTCGCGCGCGTAATCGGTGATCACCTCGGCCGGGTCGCCGCTTCTGACGACGCCCTCGGCGTCCAATCCCGCCTCCCGGGCGCGCTCGACGACCACGTCGGTGAGTTCGCTGCCCGCCTCCTCGCGGCGCTGCTCCATCTCCTGGCGCTCGGGGGCATCATGTGAGAGTTCGTTGATCGCCTGTGACATGCGTCCCGTGCTCCGATCGTCGAGCACGGAGAGCGCGTGGACGGTGCTTCCGAACTGCCGGGCGATCTCGATGGAGTGGTCGACCGCCCGGTCGGCCTGCTCGCTTCCGTCGACCGGAACGAGAATCGTCTCGTACATACCAGCTACATCGACCATGCCCTACATAATTGCTGGGGCGATGGAGTGACGGGACGGTCGCCCGCGGCCAAACGCGTGAGTCGAGGCGCTACCGGCCCAGGTATCATATGAAATACATTATCTGGCCCCTTCGAGACCGTCTCGGCGGTGAACGTCGTCATGTCGGTCACGGGGACCACGGTCGCTTCCCTCGAACTGTTCGCGCTGACCTAACCGATCAGATCTCGAGCGCGCGGTCGACCGCCTCGCCGATCTCCGCTTTCGCGTCCTCGTCGAGTTCAACCAGCGGCGGTTTCACTTCCTCGGAGGGGATCACATCGCGGTGGACCAGCGCCGTCTTCGTCGCCGGGGCGAAGCCGTACTCCACGCAGAGCTCGAACAGCGGCGCGATCGCCTCGGACTGGAGTTCGGCTCCCCGCTCGTCGTCTGCGGTGTCGAGCAGTTCGGCGAAGACCTCGGGGATCACGTTGCCGAGCGCGTGGACGCCGCCGTTCGACCCCATCCGCAGCGCGGGCACCAGCAGGGTGTCGAACCCCTGCATCAACACGAACTCCTCGTGGGTCTGGCGGTCCACCGAGAGGAAATAGGACAGATCGCCGCTGGTGTCCTTCATGCCCCGGATCGAGTCGTGTTCTGCGAGCGCACCCACCGTTTCGGCGTCGATGGCGTCGCCGACGTACATCGGGATATTATAGAGGAACAGCGGCAGGGCGCTCTCGTCGGCGACCGCCTCGAAGAACCGTTGGGTGCCCTCGCGGTCGTTCGCGGTGTGGAAGTACGGCCCGACGATCGCGGCTGCGTCCGCGCCCGCGGCCTCGGCTTCCTCGATGCGCGCGAGCGTCTCGGGCACGCTCGTGCCGGCCGCGCCGGCGATCACGGGTGCGTCGCCCGAGGCCTCGACGACGGTGCTGATCACCTGACTGCGCTGTTCGGGCGCGAGACTCGCGAACTCGCCGGTGGTGCCACAGGGAAACAGCCCGTCGACGCCGCCGTCGAGAATGAACTCCGTGAGCGAGGTGAGCGCCTCCTCGTCGACCTCGCCGTCGGCAAGTGGAGTGACGATCGGGCACAGGACGCCGGTGAACGAACTGTCGAGCGTTGGCATACGTTCGGGTCCGAGGACCACGATAAAAGAACTTGCCGTCCCGGTAAGCTCACCGAACCGGCGAGGGCGTTTCCCCGTCGAAATCGAGCGGTTCGAGTTCGCCGACGGAGGCGTCCTCCCGCCCCTCCAGTACGTGTCCGACGGGTTCGGAAACCGGTAGCTCGTCGGGAACGGCGATGGGGACGCACGCCCGAGTGGGCTCGGCGCTGGTGACGATGTCGACGTACATGTCCACGAATTCGAGATCCGCGACGAGCCCCTGATGGACGAAATCCGCGTGACCGAGTCCGAGCCCGTTACCGTGGGAAGCGGGCGTGATCGAGCGCGCGTAGACCCGGGTGATGCTCGGAGAGTCGGTCGCCGGAAACGCCCGCCACCGGCAGCTATTAATCCCTCCGAATCCGCCGATTGAATATGAGTAACACGCCGCAACAGGAGCGACGTCGAGAGACGGGGGAAAAGCGCGAGGACCTACCGAGCCGCGAGGTGACCGAGGGGCCCGAGCGCGCGCCCCACCGCGCGATGTTCCGCGCGATGGGCTACGACGACCGAGACCTCTCCTCGCCGATGGTCGGGGTCGCCAACCCGGCGGCGGACATCACGCCATGTAACGTCCACCTCGACGACGTGGCAGAGGCCGCGATCGAGGGCGTCGACGACGCCGAGGGGATGCCCATCGAGTTCGGAACCATCACCATCTCCGATGCCATCTCGATGGGCCACGAGGGGATGAAGGCCTCGCTGATCAGCCGGGAGGTCATCGCCGATTCGGTCGAGCTCGTGGCGTTCGGCGAGAAGATGGACGCGCTGGTGACGGTCGCGGGCTGCGATAAGAACCTGCCCGGGATGATGATGGCCGCGATCCGCACGGACCTCCCATCGGTGTTCCTCTACGGCGGCTCGATCATGCCCGGCGAGCACGACGGGCGGGAGATAACGGTCCAAAACGTCTTCGAGGGCGTCGGCGCCGTGAGCTCCGGCGAGATGAGCGAGGACGAGCTGGTGGAGATGGAACACGAGGCCTGTCCCGGCGCTGGCTCGTGTGGCGGGATGTTCACCGCCAATACGATGGCTTCGATCTCCGAGGCGGTCGGGCTCGCGCCGCTCGGATCCGCGAGTGCGCCGGCCGAGACCGACGAGCGATACGAGATCTCCCGCCGGGCGGGGGAACTCGCGCTCGAATGCGTCGAGGAGGACCGCACCCCCTCGACGATTCTCTCGAAGGAGAGCTTCGAGAACGCCATCGCCGTCCAAGTCGCGATGGGCGGCTCGACCAACGCCGTGCTCCACCTGCTGGCGATGGCCGCCGAGGCCGGTATCGACCTCGACATCGAGGAATTCGACGAGATCTCCAGGAGAACGCCCAAGATCGCGAACCTCCAGCCCGGCGGCACCCGCGTCATGAAGGACCTCTGGGAGCAGGGCGGCGTTCCCGTCGTGATGCGCCGGCTGCTCGAGGCGGGCTACGTCCACGGCGACGCGATGACCGTCACCGGGCGCACGATCGCCGAGGAGATCGACCATCTCGAAGAAGCGGGCGAGATCCCCGCCGACGGCGAGGTCGACGCCGACTTCATCTACACCACGGAGGAGCCCTACCAGGACGAGGGCGCGATCAAGATCTTGACCGGCAATCTCGCCCCGGAGGGCGCGGTACTGAAGGTGACCGGCGACGACGCCTTCCACCACGAGGGGCCCGCGAGGGTGTTCGAGAACGAGGAAGAAGCGATGAAATACGTACAAGAGGGCCACATCTCCTCGGGCGACGTGCTCGTCATCAGAAACGAGGGTCCGCGTGGCGGACCGGGCATGCGCGAGATGCTCGGAGTCACCGCCGCCGTGGTCGGTCAGGGTCACGAGGACGACGTGGCGCTCCTCACTGACGGTCGGTTCTCGGGTGCGACCCGCGGCCCGATGATCGGCCACGTCGCCCCCGAAGCCGCCGACGGCGGCCCCATCGGGCTGATCGAGGAGGGCGATACGATCACTGTCGACATCCCCGAGCGAACACTGTCCGTGGACCTGAGCGACGGTGAACTCGCGGATCGCCGCGAGGGCTGGGAGCGCGCGGAGCCCCAGTACACGACCGGCGTACTCGCCAAATACGGCGCGGCCTTCGGCTCGGCGGCCAACGGCGCGGTGACGAACCCCGGCGCGAAGCGCGAGTAAACGACGGCCAAAATAGTTCTGTCACACGTATATTCATATTCGATATGAATGGAACGGGTCGGTTCCGTCTCTCGCAGGTGGTCGGTGGCGTCAGTTTGACGGCGCTTGCGGTGGTGGGGTTCCGACTGGCCGACCTCGACACGGTGATGGCGTTCGTGATGGTCGGATTACTCGTTGGTGGTGTGGGGTTGGTGCTCGAAAACGGCTACTACGCGCTGAACCCGGCTGCCGACGGATTCGAGCCGGGACCAGTCATGTACTACGGTTCGTTCGTCAGTAGCGGGGTCGTCCTCCTCACAGTGGTTTTGGCTGCCGTACTCTGAGATCCATCAAGCCGACACGGCGGTCCAGAACCGAGGATCACCGGTTCACGACGACGAGCCCGACCAGCGCGACCCCAACCAGCGGAATCCCGATCCCCGAGAGGCCGGTGCCGTAGGCGAAGTCGGCGACCGTGTGGACGACGCCGACGAACCCGAGCGCGAGGAGGAGGAGGCTGGCGACGAGCGATCGTTTGTCCATGTCGGTAGGGAGGACGGACGGGTCATGAACCCGTCGCCGACCATCGAACCGACCGGCCGCTTTTATGCGGCTGGCCGAACTCAGTGGGGGTATCCCCGATGGAGGCGATGGACGACGGACGGGCGACGGCCGGTGAGCGACGAGCGACGCACGAGCCCGTGCGATGAACGCGCATTCGGCCTTCGAACTCCCGGTGTCCGACCCGGTCCTCGTCTTCGCGCTGGCGATGATCGTCTTCCTCGTCGCGCCGCTTTGCTTCCAACGCTATCGCCTGCCCGGGATCGTCGGAGTCATCCTCGTCGGGGCGCTCATCGGCCCGAACGCACTCGGGATCCTCGATCGCGGCGAGACGATCGTCCTGCTGGGGGAGGTCGGGCTGATCTATCTCATGTTCGTCGCGGGCCTCGAGATCGACCTGAACCAGTTCTTCGAGAACGCCGATCGGAGCGTCGTCTTCGGCCTGCTCTCGTTTCTGGTTCCGCAGGCCGTCGGGACGGTTGCGGGCGTGTTCGTCCTCGGCCTCTCGATCCCGGCGGCGTCGCTGTTCGCCTCGATTTTCGCCTCCCACACCCTGCTCGCCTACCCGGTGGCAAACCGGCTGGGAATCGTCACCGACGAGGCGATGACCGTGACCATCGGCGGGACGATCCTCACCGATACGCTCGCCCTGCTCGTGCTCGCGGTGGTCGTGGCCGGGGCACAGGGGACGCTCGACGCGGCGTTCTGGGTACGACTCGTTCTCGGACTCGCGCTGTTTTTCGCTGGAATCTGGGTCCTCGTCCCTCGCCTGGGCGCGTGGTTCTTCCGCACGGTCGACGAGGAGAGCTACTTCGAGTTCCTCTTCGTCATGAGTATCCTGTTCGTCTGCGCGTACGCGGCCGAGGTCGTGGGGATCGAGCCCATCGTCGGGGCCTTTCTGGCGGGATTGGTCCTCAACCGACTGATCCCCGACCACGGTGCGCTGATGAACCGCATCGAGTTCGTCGGCAACGCGCTGTTCATCCCCTTCTTCCTGCTCTCGGTCGGGATGCTCGTCGACGTCCGCGCGATCGCCGCGGGTCCCCGTACACTCCTGATCGCAGGCGTCCTCGTCGTGAGCGTACTGGTCACGAAGTACCTCGCGGCGTGGCTGACCGGCCGTCTCTACGGCTACAGCGACGTGCAGGTCGAAGGGATGTTCGGCCTCTCGCTGGGGCAGGCCGCCGCCGCGCTGGCGATCGTCCTGATCGGCTTCGAGGTGGGAATCGACGGCTTCGATCGGGAGATGGTCAACGCCGTCGTCCTGATGATCCTCGCGGCCAGCGTGATCAGCCCCGCCGTCGTCGAGCGGGCCGGAAAGCGGATCGCACTCGTCGCCGATCGGGACGTCGCCGACGCGGCGAGTCACCAGCGGGTGTTGGTTCCCCTCTCGCCGAAAACGGAACACCGCGAGGAGCTGGTCGACCTCGCGCTCTCGATTCGCGAACCGCGTTCCCGCGAGCCGATTAGGGCGTTGACGGTGATCGAGCCCGGCGAGGACGCCGATCTACGGGTCGCTCGGGCCGAGTCGGTGCTCGACGAGGTCGTCGAGTACGCCGCCGGAGCCGAGGCGGCCGTCGACACCCGGACCCGGCTCAACTACAACGTCGCGTCGGGGATCGTCAACGCGGGCGTCGAAAACCGGATCACGACGTTCGTCATCGGCTGGGACGGCGCCCGCTCGCGACGCCAGCGGGTGGTCGGCGACGTGATCGACCAGGTGCTCGGGCGGACCACGCAGCTCGTCCTCGTCTCGCGGATTCGCGGCCCGCTCAACGCGACCCGCGAGGTCGTCGTGCTGCTCCCACCGGAGATCGACCACAACGTCGGGTTCGATGGGGCGCTCGGCGCGATCGGAGCGCTGACGGACGGCGCCGGCGCGCGCGTCCGTGCGGTGGCGGTCGGCTGGGACGCCGCCGAGGCGAGGCGGGCGTTCGAGTCGGTCGGGTCGTCCGTCGGCGCGGGGTTCGAGGACGTCGCGGACTGGAAGGCGCTGCTCGAACTGCTTCGCGACGACGTCTCGGCCGATGATCTGGTGGTCTGTATGAGCGCGCGACGGGGGACGGTCGGCTGGCACCCCCAGCTACAGACGCTACCGAAAAGCATCTCGACGCTCGTCGACGGCGACTTCGTCGTGGTCTACCCGGCGAGCGCAGAGCGCGCCGACGACCGGCAGTTCCTCCGGCTGCGATGAGTCACTCGACGAGCAGCGAGTAGGCGATCAACGAGAAGCCGGCAAGCACGAACAGCCCCTCGACGAGCACGCCCAGCCCGAGCCAGACGTCGAGGATCTCGAAGGCGAAACCGGCCAGCGCGCTCCCAAGGGTCACGAGCGCGAAGCCTGCCGCGAGGAACCCGAGCGATCGACTCCGCGTGCGCCGAGAGGCCCTGTACGCGAAGTAGGTGACCGCCCCGCCCGCGACGACCGTCAGCGTCTTGACGACCACCAGGGCGATCGTCACCCACTCGGGGGCCGATTCGTGGACCATCAGAGTCCCTCCTTGACCTCCGACCAGAGCGACGCGAGGCGCTCGTCGGCGGTTCGCGCGGGTCGGGTGATCGTCAGTTCGAACCGACGGTCCTCGTCGATCGAGAGCAACACCTCCTCGAAGGCGAGGCGATACCGGCTGGTGTGTCTGCCGTCGGCCCGGATCTCGATCGACTCCTCCAGCAGCGTCGCCTCGGTCATCGTATCCAGTTTGCGATAGGTCGTCGACAACGGAACGTCGCAGGCCTCGCTCAGTTCGCTCGCGGTCATCGCGCTCTCGACTGTTTCGGCGATCTCCCGGCAGTCGTCGTCACAGAGCGCTTCGAGAACCGTCGTCAGTTCGGGTTCGGTCCCCTCGGCGAACGGATCCCTGACCATTCGGATGACCGTTTACGACGGACCGATATAACAGGTGTGTCTCGGCGGACGTCGGGTCGGCAGGCCACGCCACGTATAAGCATCCGGCGGCCGAACGCGCGGCTATGTCCGTCGAGGGATTTTTGAGCGGGTTCGACGCGCGCGACTGGGAGGACGGGCGACCCGAAGGGACGGTCCGCCTCGCGATGGTCGGGATGGCTGGTGGACGACCGAGCAGGCGATCCCCGCGACCGAGGGAAGCGACTACTGCGAGACGATGCTCAAGGAGGTCGATTACTTCGCGTACTGTCTGCTGACCGGCGCCGATCCGGTGCCCGGTGGCGAGCACGGGGCGGTAGACATCCGGGCGATCGAGGGCGTCTACGAGGCCGCCGAGTCGGGCGATCGCATCGAGCTATAGCGACTGGAAGGATTCGCCCGCAAGCGGGCTTTCGACTTCGAGGCCGTTTTCGGCGAGCAGCCGGACCGCCAGCCGGTCGTGGAGGAACGCCTGCTGGTCGAGGTCGAGACCCTTGTAGGTGACCTCGGTGATCCACCCCGTCGTCCCGAGGTCCGCTCCCGCTTTCATCACGGCCATCAGCCGCTCCTCGTTGCTCTGTTCGATCTCCGACCCGCTGACCGTTCCCGACTGGAAGGCGTACTCCGGGTTCTCCTCGAGGAACGCCGTCATCACCTCCTCGTTCATGTACTCGGCCGCGGTCGCCGCGTCCCTGGTCGCGCCCTCGACCGAGGACGGGAAGATCATCTGGCCGACTGCACCGTCATCGACGCCGATGATCCCCCGGGAGGTGTGCATGTCGATCAGGCAGTCGGGCTCGTACTCAGTTATTTCGTCCCAGAGCCCGCGGGCGATCCCCGTCGTCGGTGCCTCGCCGACCGGGAACTGCCGGTTCAGGTCGCCATCCGGGCCGTGGCGGGTTTCCTCGTCGACGGCCGGCTTGTTCGCCTCGGGGATCACGACCAGTCGCCCGCCGGCGAGGTCGTACTCGGTGACGGTTCGGGCACCCTCGACCCCGCCGGTCTCGTTGCCGTGGACGCCCCCGAGGACCATACCCGTGGGGCCGTCACCCGCGCGCAGGACGTGGACGCTCGTCTCGTACGCCGTTCCTTCCATCATCGCGTGTGTCTCCCGTTCGGTTTCGGGCGGGTCGTCGGACCCGTTCGTCGTGTCGTCGGGTTCGTTCGTGGAGTCGTTTCCACCCCCTCCGATACAGCCGGCGACGGTCGCCGCGAGGGCACCACCGGCGGTTCGGAGGACGGTCCGACGGGAGAAGCGGGGCACAGTCATCAACCGACTGGTAGGTCCCACCGGGGATAAACGTCCTGAGATGGAGTCCGCTCACAGCAGCGCGTAGCCGATACCGAACGAGAGTGCGGCGACCGTGATCGTCGCGAGCGCGGTGAGAACCGGCGTCAGAACCCCCTCCGCTGACGGACGGGGGCGGCCGAGGCCGAGTGCCGACCGGCCCGAGCCCGGTCTGTACGCGCGGCGCACGAGGGGTGCGGGGCCGACGATGCCGACCCCGAGGACGCCGACGACGAACCGGTAGGCCGAGTCGACGGTCGGCGCCGGAAGCGCGAGCACGGCGCCCACGTAGACGATTCCGAGGGTCGCGCGCCACTGGACGTGCTCGCGGACTGAACAGTCGGCCAGCCGACAGTAGACGAGGACGGCCAACCAGATCGTCGCCAGTTCGAGGCCGAACGTTCCGAGCAGGTGGAGCGTCGGGTCCGTGCTCAGGAGGACGCGACCGTCGAGAAACCGGACGTCGAACGGGTAGAGAAACAGCGGCGGCTCGCCGGTGAAGAGGTCACCGAACGGGTGGCTCAACAGCCCGACCAGCGCCGCCGCGCCGATCGATCGGGGGCCGAACCCGCCGCTACGGACGGCCGCGGTCGCGACCGCGAGCCCGGCGAGGACGAACGCTGCCATCACGGCGAGCCCGAGCGGTCCGCTCGAAATCCCGGTGAGGACGACCCCGACCAACACCGCAAGTCCCGCGAGCCGCCACGACCCGAACCGGGACGGAGCCGAGATACCGCGCGCCCAGAGCGCGACCCCGACGGCGCTCGCAAGCCCGACCGGAAGCGAGTGGGTGAGCACGCGGTGGACGAGCGTGCTCGCGCTCCAGAAGCCGGAAACGGCGCCGGACTCGCCGACCAGTCCCGATAGCGCGTACAGCATGTCGACGTCGGGGATCGTCGCGAACGCCCCGCCGAGGAGGCCGAGAACGAGCGCGCGCTCGCGGTCGTGCCCAAGGCGGTGTGCGCCGCCGGCGACCAGGGCGAACGCCAGCATCGCGTGCCCGACGAACATACCGTCCCAACGACGCCCGCAACGATAAGCGATTCGCGACGGTTCAGCGCGTCTCGAAGTGAGCCGCGATCGAGTCGACGAGGTCGTTGAGGTGAGAGGTGCCCCAGATCGCGACGACGATCGCGCCGATCGTGTTGAACACGAGATCGAGCATCGTGTCCTCGAGACCGTACTGTGTCAGAACCGAGCCGAACCCGAGCGCCGGGCCGATCGACCCGAGGGCGAACTCGATGACCTCCCAGAAGACGCCAAAGGCGAGCACGAACAGGAGGATGAACACGAACATGAACCGCGGGGGGAGGTGAACGTCCTCGGTGTGGAGGTCGACCGCCCGGGCGGCGGCGTAGCCGACGGCGGCGACGACCGAGGCGGACAGCCCATGCGTGAGGTGATCCCACCACCAGACCGTTCGATACAGGTTGAGTGGGCTTCCGGGCAGACCCACGGTGCCGAGGGCGTGAAGGAACACGGCGGCGGTGATCCAGAGGATCAGCCCGGCGTCCATCGTGATCCCGTACTCGCGTTTGAGCAGTGGCGGGAGCTGCGTCACCACGAGCGCCACGCCCGTGTTGACGAGAACGCCCGTCGCGCCGCGCTCCAACCCGATGAAGAACATCCCGACGAGCGATAGTTCCATGAGCCACGCGAGGTAGCGCTGGTGTGCCGACGAGAGTCCGAGTCGGTCCCGGAGGTTCACGGGGTCTCACCGCCCGTGACCCGCGAGAGAACGCGCGAGCGCCGCCGGAAGTACAGCTCGAAGACGATCCCGGCGACGAACCCGGCGGCCGTCGAGGCGACGAACTCCCACATGAGTGCCTCCTCGCTCCCGAGAAACCCCGTCGCGAGATACAGGTCGGCGATCCAGCGAACCACGGCCCACGCACCGGCCGTCGCCATCGTGGCGATGACGACGAACGCGACGGCGAAACTCGGGGACATCCTAACGGACGTGAACGCGTGGATCTCGACTGCGACCAGCAGCGCGATGGCCGCCACTGAGAGGTAGGTCGCGAACTCGCTGACCTCGCCGCGACCGAACGCCCGGCCGATCAGGGGAATCGAGGCGAGCGCGAGCACCTCCCACGGGGGCGTCGTTCGTACGCTCCGGAAGGCGACCGCGGGCAGCACCGCCAGCGTCCCGACGAACCCCGCAAAGCAGGCCCACAGCAGATCACCGTCGAACAGGCTCCCCAAGGCGACCGCGAGGACGAACCCGATGAGCCCCCACGCTGCGAGCGCGTTCCCGGATGCGGTTCCGACGAAACCGTCGAGTACCGTTCGATCCATTTGATGGACTTGGTAGCGTTACTCGGCCGTCGACGTATATGCCTCGCGTTCCCCGTGTGCCGGGTCCGGGTAGGGCGACCGATGAAGGCTACCGGCCATCGGTGGGTCGAAACGGACGGGACTGCTCGGTATGGAAAGGCAGTCGACGACCGGTTCGACGGCTCGCAGAACGGCGTCCCGGTGGGACTGAGATCACAGTCGCTCACACCGGTCGCTCTCCGTTTCCGTTTTCCTTCGAAGAAGTGGGACCGCTGAGAGTCGAACTCAGGTCCTACGGACCCCATCCGCAGAGGATACCACTACCCCACGGTCCCGCATCTCGGACAACGACCGTCGGTTAATTAAGGGTGTCGCTTTCCGAGCTTCGGGGGGTCGCCCGCGGGAGGGATCGCGGGACCCGTCACTGGCACGGGCCGGGCCGCGAGTCGGACCGGTCGTCGAGTTCCTCGGCTAGACCAGCACGCGTTCGAGGGCGACGACTCGATCCGAATCCGCGTCGTGATCGCCCACGAGCCGCCCGAGACAGATCGCCGAGCCGTCCGGCGTGTAGCAGGCGACCAGCGGCTCCGTGTCGGGATCGCCCTCCGCGTCGATGACGCCCGGCGCGTACACCTGCGCGCCGTGTGCCACCTCGTGGGCCGCATTCGGCGCGATCGTCACTCGCGGGAGATGCGACAGGGCGCGCTCGCCGGGGTCGATGACCTCCCTGAGGGGCCCCTCGTCGCCCTCCTCGGCGAAGGCGATCGCGTCGGCCAGATCGTACAGCGAGACCAACGAGGCGTCGTCGAACGGCGTCGTCCCCGTTCGCCGGAGGTGGCCCATGTGTGCGCCGGTCCCCAGCGCGAGGCCGATGTCGTGACAGAGCTTTCTGACGTACGTCCCGCTCTCACACCGGATCCGGAGGAGGGCGTTCCTGTCCTGCACTTCGAGCAGGTCGAGTTCGTGGACGGTCCGTACCCGCAACCGCCGGGCGACCGCGCTCTTTTTCGGCGGCTTCTGGTAGAGGGCGCCCTCGAATTCCCCGATCACCGCCTCGATGTCGGTCGGAGCCGGACCGTGGAGTTCGAGCACTGCGACGTACTCCTTGTGCCCCTCGAGAAACGCGGGTGCAAGGCGGGTCGCGGCGCCGGTCATGACGGGCAGACAGCCGGTCACCTTCGGGTCGAGCGTCCCGGCGTGGGCGGCCTTCTCGACGCCAAGCAGGTCCCGGATCCACGCCGAGACCTGGTGGGCGGAGGGGCCGGGCGGCTTGTCGAGGTTGACGACGCCGAACTCGACGAGCGAATCGAGGTCGCGATCGTCAGGTGGATCGCGAACCATCAGAACTCGTAGCGAACGTCCGTAACGGGGAAGGCTCCCTCGTCACCCGTCGGGTCGTAGCGCTCGGCGGCGGTCACGAGGAGGTCGGTCGTCTCCTCGGGCCCCCAGCGGGCGGTGTTGACCGCGAAATCGTAGATCGAGAGGTCGGTGATGTCGATCCCGTAATACTCCTCGTATCGGAGGCCCTCGCTCTTTGCCCGCGAACGCGTCTCCTCTCTTGCCTGCTCGACGGGTTTTCCCTCGCGGTCGGCGATGCGTTCGGCCCGGACGTCGATCGGGGCGTTGAGCCAGAGGCGTAGATCGGCGTACTCGGCGGCCATCCAGCCCGCGAGCCGGGATTCGAGGATCAGGTCGTCGCGTTCGGCGGCGAGCTCCCGAAGCCGGCGGTCCAAGTCCCGGTCGATGGCGTCGTCCTCCTCTGCGAGCGCGTTGAACTCCGAGAGCGAGAGCCCTCGTTCGGCGGCGAGCTCCCGGAAGACGTCGCCGCCGCTGACGTGCTCGTAGCCGAGCGCCCCGGCCAAGCCGGCCGCGGCGGTGCTCTTGCCACTGCCGGGCGGGCCCGAAACGGTGAGTAACATATCCACCCTCGCGGGGAGAGAGTAAAAGAGGTTTCTATCCGCTCAGGCCGTCGGCGTCGTGCTGACGTTGAGCGATTTGCGAAGGATCTGGGTGAACGCCATCGAGCAGACGAAGTACCAGACGATCCACGCCTGCATCGGCCCGACGACCCCGCTCGTCCACTCGACTTCGCCAGCAAGCGGCATCACGACCGAGCCGAGGTCCTGGAGGTGGGTCGTCGCCCCTCGGGCCCCGATGGCCCAGTACATCCAGAGGAACACGGGGATGGTAAACAGCATGATCCAGACCATCGGGCGGAACTGCTCTTTGAGCATTCCCATCTGCTCGCCCATCGCCTCCATCTGCTCCTGCTGGATGCGCTCCATGGCCTCCTCGTCGCCGCGCTCCTTGGCACGCTCGCGTTTGTCCTGGATCGCCTTCATCTTGCCCTGATACTCGCTCATCTTCGAGGTGTTCATCAGGTTCGACTGCAGCAGCGAGGAGTACAGCCCCGTCACCAGCGCGAGGATGAGGATCACGGCATAGAAGGGCAACACCCCACTGATCGGACCGATCACGATGTTCATCGTCCCGCCGATGGCGTCGCGGGCGGGTCCCCACGCGTACCCCAGGAACGTCAGCGCGACCCCGCCGGCGGCTATCTTGTCCCATTTCGTCCAACTGGACTCGTCGTCGTCATCGGTACCGGCGCTCGTCGGACTCGCCGTCCCCGCCGCGTCGCCGTCGACGACCGACCGGACCTCTTCGGGATCGCGGACCTCGAACCCCTCGTAGCCGTCGACCAGGATCCCCTTCTCGATCAGCCGACCCCACTGTCCGCTGGAGATATCGTCGCGGACGTCTGCCCACTCGACCTCCCGATCGCCGTCGTTGGATTCCCGCAGCACGACCGTGATGGCGTGCTCCATGCCGGGGTTTTCCTCGATCAGCGTCTGTACCTTCTCCGCGGTTCGTCCCATTGCGCTCCGATAGGAAACCGGCGTTAATCAACCTGTTTACTCGACGCGCTCGTCGACCGCGCTCTTGATGTCGTTCCAGACCTCGTCGGGCGCCTGCTCGCCGTCGATCCGGACGAAGCCCCCGTGGTCCTCGTAGTGTTCGATCACCGGCTCGGTGTTTTCCTCGAAGACGCGAAGGCGCTCCTTGACGGTGTCCTCAGTGTCGTCGTCGCGCTGGATCAGCCGCTCTCGAATCTCCTCGTCGTCCGGCATGTCGTACTCGGTGTGGTAGTTATCGCCCGTCTCGGGGTCGACCCGACGGCCAGTCAGCCGGTGGACGAGTTCGTCCTCAGGGACATCGAGATACAGCACCACGTCCAGGTCGGTGATCCCTTCGAGGTACTCGACCTGGGATTCGTTTCGCGGGTAGCCGTCCAGCACGTAGCCGTTGGCCGATTCGAGCGCCTCGCGGACGATCGCGTTGACCAGTTCGTCGGGGACGAGTTCGCCAGCCTCCATGTACTCCCGAGGGGTGCCGTGTTCGGTTTCCATGTCCTTGTTCGCGCGCAGCGCGTCGCCCGTCGTGACGTGCTCGATCCCGTACTCATCGGCGAGGTTCGAACTCTGGGTTCCCTTTCCCGCACCCGGCGCACCGACGATCAGGATCTGTGGCTGTGCCATACTCCCCCCTCTTCCCTCCAGCATTAAAGAGATACAGGAACTCAGAACGGGCCACGAGACTCGTCCGAGCCCCCGGCAACACTCGCGGAGAAAACGACACGGTGAAGGCAAAGACGTGGGTGGATACATCCGAGAATGAAATCGACGGAGAACGCCGAGCCGGTATCGAGCGGCGGAATCGGCGAGCGTTGGGCGCGACTCGACCGGGGATGGCGGGCGGTCGCGCTCGGACTCGCCGTCGTTGGACTGCAGTGGCTCCGCCAGATCATCTGATGGGATTCCGGCAGCATCTTCCGGGAATCGGGACGCTTCTCGGCGTCGGTGTCGTGGCCCGGAGCATCGCGACACTGACGGGGATCAACGACCTCGTCCTCGCGATCGTCGCGGGCGTCCTGCTCGGCAATCTGGTTGGCATTCCGCCGTGGGCAGCCCGCGGCATCGAGAACCACAAGCTCTTCTTGGAGACCGGGATCGTCCTGCTCGGCGCGTCGATCGCGATCGAGGAACTGATCGGGGCCGGCCCGCTGGTCATCGCGCTGGTGATCGGAACGGTCGCGTTCGGCCTCCTGCTCGTGGAGGCGATCGCGCGCTACGGGTTCGGACTGCACGATCGGTCCGCCTCGTTGCTCGCCGCCGGCACGAGCATCTGTGGGGTTTCGGCGGTCGCAGCGGTCGGACAGGTCGTCGACGCGCGGGGCGATCAGCTCACCTACGCGGCCGCGACGATCGTGCTGTTCGATGCGATCACCCTCGTTCTCTACCCGTTTCTGGGAGATCTGTTGGGACTCAGCGGCCGGGAGTTCGGCGTCTGGGCGGGCTTGAGCATGTTCAGCACCGGCCCGGTCGCCGCGGCGGGTTTCGCCCACTCGGCGGAGGCGGGCCAGTGGGCAACGGTGACGAAGCTCGCGCGCAACACGCTGTTGGGAGCCGTCGTCGTCGCCTATTCGCTCGCCTACACGACGCGAAAGGCGAACGACCCCGGCGTGAAACGCCTCTGGCTGCAGTTCCCGAAGTTCCTCGTCGGGTTCCTGTCGGTCGCGGCCATCGCGAACGCCGGGGTGTTGACCTCCGCCTCGCTGGAGTCGATCGGGCGTGTCTCCGACTGGCTGTTCGTCCTCGCGTTCGTCGGGCTCGGACTCGAGATCCGACCGGCTCGAATGCGCGAAAGCGGCCTGACGCCGATCGCGATCGTCCTGTGTGCGTTCTGTACGATAAGCGTCGTGACGCTGTCCGTCGTCCGCCTGCTCCTGTAGTCCGTCGGCCTTTTACTCGCGCTCGCGTAGTCGGAGTATGACGCGATTCAGCGCCGATTCCGAGGAGGACCGCCGAACCCTGTTCGCGGACGCGATAGCCGCCCACCGGGCCCGCGAAAGTCCGTTCTGCACGTTCGAAGCCGGTAACGGCGATCCGGCGTGGGTGCAGGTCGGCGGCGACACGCTGAACCTCGACTGCACCGACGCGGAACTGGATCGCCTCGAATCGCTGCTGAACGAGTTTTCGGCCTTCTCGATCGAGGGACTCACCAGTCCCGAGAACGCACAAGGGACGAACGTTCGGGTTCAGGTGTTCGCCGACGACGAGCGGATCGCCGCCTTCGTCGAGCGGTGTTTCCGTGACGTCTACGGGCAGCCCGACGAGTACGTCGCCTGGGCGAGTGAGGTCTGAGAGGGGCTTACTGCTCGATCTCGACCGGATCGGCCGCGAACAGCCACGCCTCAGAGGAGCTCGCATCGCGGAGTTCGAGACCGTTGAATCGGTAGTACGCCGAAACGCGATCGACAGCGTCGTGTTGGAGGGACATATACCGAATATCACTGATAGAACACATTATTATGATGTGGCTAGACATCGGTCATCCCGTACGGCCCGACGGCCCGGAGACGACGCGACGGTCAGAGTGACGTGGGGCCGCGATCACCGTCCCCGATCAGCAGGTGTGATCGCACGTACCCTTCGAGTCCCTCGAAGACGGGGTCGACCGGCCGGCCGGTCGTTACCCGCTGAAGGATCGCCCCGTTGATGGTCGTCACCAGGAACTCGGCGGTCGATTCGGGATTCACGTCCCGAAAGACGCCCTGCTCGACGCCCGAGCGAATGATGGCGGCGTACCGATCGCGAAAGAGGCGGTCCGTTCGGTCGAACTGCTCGCGGTAGTCCGGATCATGAGCGGCCTGTGCCCGGAGTTCCACGAGAGTGCGCGCAAGCTCGATATCGTCGTCCAACGGACCCGTTCGAGCCAGTTCGAGCGCCCGCCGGAGTCGGTCGTCGGGGGCCGCGTCGCCGTCCACTACCGAGGCCGTTTCGAACTCCTCGAGCAGGTAGCCCAAAAAATCAACGAGCAGGTCGTCCTTCCCGTCGTAGTGGTGGTAGATCAGGGAGACACTCTTCTCGAACTCCTCACCGATGCGGCCGATCGTGAGATCCGCATACCCATGGGTGGATAACGCGCGATAGGTCGCCGCCATGAGTGCCTCACGGGTCCCTTCGGGGTCGTCGCGGAACCGTCTCAGGGTCATATTGATTGAATATTCATTCAACAACTATATCACCTTCCATCCGCTTTTATCCGAGGATGAATACGATCGAGGCAGCGGGCGTCGAACTGACTTACTCCGACGGAACCGAGGCGGTGAGAGGGATCGATCTGACGATCCCGGAGGGGGAGTTCTTCGGATTTCTCGGGCCGAACGGCGCGGGCAAGACGACGGCCATCAAGACGCTGACGACTCTGTTGCGGCCGACGGCGGGGTCGATAACGGTAAACGGCTACGACGTCGTCGAGGAGCCCCGGTCAGTGCGCGCCTCCATCGGCTACATGGCCCAGGAGACCAGCATCGACGAGGAACTCACCGCCCGCGAGAACATTCGCTTCGCCTGCGAAGCCTACGGCGTCCCCCGCGACGAGCGCGCCACCCGGATCGACGAACTGCTCGACCTCGTCGACCTCGCGGACGTCGCCGACAAACGCGCCGAGAGCTTCTCGGGTGGGATGCAAAAGCGCTTGGACGTCGCGATGGCGCTGGTACATCGCCCGCCGCTGGTCTTCCTCGACGAGCCGACCACCGGCCTCGACCCGAAGGCCCGCATCGACCTCTGGGAGTACTTTCGCGAGATCAACCGCCAGGGGACGACGGTCTTTCTCACCACGCAGTATCTCGAGGAGGCCGACCAGCTCTGTGACCGGCTGTCGGTGATCCAAGATGGAACAATCGTCGCGACGGACTCGCCCGACGCGCTCAAATCCCAGGTCGGCGGCGACGCCCTTGAGATCACCCTCGAAGACGCGAGCGAGACGGAACGCGAACGCGCCCGCCGGGTCGCAGCCGAGTCCGGTCTGTTCGAGGGAGGATCGGTCGAAACCACCGAGGACGGGCTCAGTATCACGTCCAACCACGCCCGCCGGTCGGGGACCGACTTGCTGGTAGCCCTTCGGGACGCCGGATTCACCGTCGTCGGCTTCGACATCCGCTCGCCGACGCTTGACGACGTGTTTCTCGCGATCACCGATCAGAGGGCGGCCGACGACACGAGCGATAGCTCCGACGAGCGATCCCCCGCCGGGACCGAAGCCGAAATCGAGGTGGGCCAGTGAGCACCGCCGAGGAGCGACCGGCCGGACGCGGAAACGGCTTTCTCGCCGACGTCTGGATCGTCCTCAAGCGCTGGTTGATCAAGACGACGCGCAACCCGTTCGTGGTGGTCTCGTCGCTGATCCAACCGATCGTCTTTCTGGTGTTGTTCACCACGGTGTTCGGCCAGGTCACCGGCGACGCGCTTGCGGGGGCGCTCGGCGGCGAGATCAGCTATATCACCTTCCTCGTTCCGGCGATCGTGATCCAGTCGGCGCTGGTCGCGGCCGCCGGCTCGGGGATCGGGCTGGTCGACGACATGGAAAGCGGGATGTTCGAGAAGATGCTCGTCTCGCCGATCAGTCGGGGCGCGATGCTCCTCGGGAAGGCGCTCTCGGAAGTGGTTCGGATCGTCGTTCAGACGGTCATCATCCTCGCGCTGGGCTACGGCCTACTGTGGCTCGATACCGGTGGTGAGGTCGGTACCTACATCGAGACCGGCCTGCTCGGCGTGCTCGGTATCATCGGCGTCACGATCGTCTTCGCGGTCTGGTTTACCGCCTTCTCGAACATCGTCGCGCTCGTGACCCGCGATCAGGAGTCGACCATCATCGGCGCGAACCTGCTTCAGTTCCCGTTGCTGTTCGTCTCCAGTGCGTTCCTCCCCGTCGAGGCCCTTCCGGGCTGGGTGCGGGCGGTCGCGACGGTCAACCCGATCACCTACGGCGTCGACGCGGTCCGGGCGTTGATGCTCGGTCAGGACGTCCTGGCCGTCATCGACGTCTCGGCGTTCGGCGGGATCTGGAACACGCTGGTGCCGGCAGTTGCGATCCTGCTCGCGCTGGATCTCGTCTTGGGCGCAGTCGCGATACGGTATCTGAACCGCGCGTCGAGCTCACAGGTCGATTAGACCGAGCCGACCGGCGACCGGAAGCATTCAGTTCCAGAAGTCGGGGACAGACGCGTCGATCTGGTAGCCACCCGCTTGGAAGCTGTCGGCGACGAGCGTTCGCCGGTCGCCGTCCATCGACAGCGGACCCATCACGTTCGACAGCAGGATATCGCGGGTTTCGGTGCGGTGGAGTTCGTACCACTCGTCGCCGTCGACGCTCGCAAGGAGGACCGAATCCTCGGCCGTATCGTGCATGGTCGAGTAGCCAAACGGCATCAGGCACAGCTCGCGGCCGTCGTCCTCCCGGATGTGCCACCGACGACGCGCGTACAGCTCCATGACGTCGTCGTCGGGGTCGGTCTCGATCTGGACGTGTGGGCGAACGAGGTCGTCGACGCCGTCGGGTTCGTCGTTCGGGCCGTCGCGCGCCCAGCGAATGATCCCCTCGGGGACGCCATCGGTGCCGAAGGCGACACAGTCTCTGAACGCGGCGATCTGCGTGATCATCGTCACGGCGCCCCGTTCGTCGAGTTCCTCCCACGAATCACCCAGATCGTCGCTCCAGTAGATCTGGGAGTTGCCGTGGTCGCCGACGGCCACCCAGATGCGCTCGGCGTAGGGGTCGTACTCCACGTCGTGGATGTGGTGGTTCGCCGCGTCCTCGGTGACCAGTTCGGGTTCGAGGACCTTCTCGAAGGATCTGCCGCCGTCAGTCGAGAGGATCACCTCGTTGGCATGTCTGTTCGCCTCGAAATCCGAGAGCGCGTACGTCGAGATGACGACGATGTCCTCGTGGGTAGCGTGGCCGAACTCGTTCGACATCCGCCCGTAATCGAACTGGTAGAGCGTTTCCGCTCCGCCGAGATCCTCGTCGATGAGGTGGATCTTCCCGCCGACGTCACCCCGTCCGCCGGTCGCGGCGATGATTCGTCCACTATCGGGGACGAGCACCATCTTGACGTACTCCTCCTTGGTACCCTCCTCCTCGAAGGAGTACAGCGTCTCGGTCGTTTCCCACCAGTCGTCGCTGACCAGTACGCGCGCCCCGCTGCGCCCGTAGAGTCGCTCGTTTCGGTCGATCCAGACGGGATGTCCCCCGTTTTCGCGTTCATCGTGAACGTCGAGATCGTACTGCGTGTACGGACGGCCGTCACCGCCTTCCGGCTCCGGCCGGTCCCCTTCGTCGTCCCCGCTGGGTTGCTCGCTCGTCTCGGCGTCCGGTTCGCTCTCGTCGTCTTCGGTGTCTTCCGTCCCCTCGCTCCCTACACAACCCGCGAACGCGATCCCCGTTCCCGCTGCGGACGCCAGTTCGATGAACCGTCTCCTATCCATAGAATAAGATATATTTTATATTAAATATATCTATCGACTAATTCAACGTCGTAGTCCGTGTGGGGATCGGTGACAGTACCGACTACGCGTCACCGGGTTCGTGAGCCACGGACCAACTGAAAACGAGAGGAGTCAGAGAGAGGTCAGTCAGCGACCGCCGCCGAACATCTCGCGCATCATCGGGTGCATCTCCATCATCTGCTCTTCGGCGATCTCCTCGTAGAGCTTGTAGGTAATCGACACCGCAAGCAGCAGTCCGGTACCGGAGACCGCGCCGATGGTGCCGAGCATGTTCGCCATCACGGCGAGTAGACCGACCAAGGCCCCGCCGATGACCGTCACCTGCGGGATATATCTCCCTAGGACCTTCTCGTAGACGCCGACGTTCTGGCGGAAGCCGGGGATCTGCATACCGGAGTTCTGGATCTGGCGTGCCGTTGCCTCGGGCCCCATGTCGGTGGTTTCGACCCAGAAAATGGCGAAGATCGCCCCGCCGATGACCATCACCGCCAGGTCGATCCCGACCCGGAGCATGATCTGCCAGACCGCCTGGCTCGCCTCGCCGAGCCACCACATCCACTCCTCGGGCGATTGGATCGGCTTCAGGTAGTAAAACAGCCCGCTCGTGGGCTGACCCTGACCGTCATAGACGCCGAGCCACGCGGGCATCGATCCGCCCAGTTGTGAATCCAGGATCCGTCCCAGGAACTGGACGTTCATCTGTACGGCCCGAACGAGGATCATCGGCAGGACGCTCGCGTAGATGAGCTTCACGGGGAATCGCCCCCGGGCGCCCTTCACGCGGGCGTGTGAGAGGGGGATCTCCACGCGCACCGATTCGGCATACACGACCACCACGAAGATGAACACCGTCGTGATGATCGCGAGCAACGCCCCCTGACCGAGAAACAGCGCCTGGATCCCCTCGCCGGTCAACAGCGACGGGAAGGATTCCTGGCCAAAGAGGATCGAGAACCACGTCGGGATGATCCCCGCCTCACCGGGTAGCCCGCCCCAGGCGAACAGCCCGCCGAGCAGGCGCTGGCTTACGCCGGCGATGATGAACAGGCCGATCCCGCTACCGACGCCCCACTTCGAGACGATCTCGTCGAGAAACAGGATGAGGATCCCGCCGACGAACACCTGCGCGAAGATGAGCATCTGAATCGTCATCTGACCGTAGGTCGCCGCCAGTTCGGGGCTCACCGGAAGGAAGCCGCCGAGAAACACCATCGGAAACGCGGTCAGCGCGACCATCACGATCACCAGCAGCTTCTGGAGACCCTGATAGAGCACCTGATCGCGCGGGTCGTTGGTGTCCAACCCCAACAGTCCGGCACCGCCGAGCAGTTGGAGAACGATACTCGCGGTGACGATCGGTCCGATTCCGACCTGTAGGATTGTACCCTGGCTACCGGCCAATATCGAGCGAAACTGCCCGAAGATGTCCTGACCTGCGCCGGCCGATGGGAGTCCCCAGAGGTAGACGTTCGTCAGAAAAAAATACACTAACAACACACCGAGCGTCCATCCCATCTTCCGCTTGAAGGGGACGTGCCCCTCGGGGCGTGTGACGCCCGGCATTCGTGTGAGAACCGGTTCAGCGGCTTCCTTCCAGCTCATTGATTACGCTTCGTCAGCGGTTGGTTCAATATCTTCCGATTCTGAGTTCTCCTCGTCCGCCTCCTCGTCGACCTGGCCGCGCTCGGAGACGATCGCCTCGCCCCCGTTCTCCTCGATGAGCTCGACCGCGCTGGCCGAGAAGGCGTCCGCGGTGACCTCGAGGCTGGTGCGGACCTGCCCGCCGCCGAGTACCTTCACGGCGTCGGCGTCGTAGCCGTCCTCGACGAGGTCGCGTGCGTCGAGCGCGTAACCGTCGTCGGTCTCCTCTGCGAGGTCGTCGGCGACCAAGAGCGCGACGTCTTCGTCCAGTTCCTGCACGTCGATCGTCAGGACCGTCTCCTTCGCCTTCTCGGGTCGCTTGAAGCCGTGTTTGCCGAGCGGCCCGTAGTTGTGGAACTCGTGCTTGCTTCGTCCGGCGGCACCGCGTCCACCGCGGTGGCCGGCACCACGTCGGTTCTTGTGGGTACCGCCACCGTGGGTTCGCGAGCCGCGCTGGCGATTTTTCTTGTTCGTCATGGTTATCGCATCGCGGTGAGGAGGTCGTCGATCTCCTCGGTGGTGTGTTTGCCGAGCTGTCCGCCATCGCTGGCCGGGTGTTTGATCCCCTCGTGTCCGCCACGCGGCGGGTGGAGCCGGAGCACGGGCGTCAGCCCCTGCTCGCGAAGCGTCGTCTCCTCGGCGAGTAGCGCCTCCGCGAGCGCCTCGACGGAGTCGTACTCCGTGTTCTCGTCGAGCCACTCGTCGTCGATCCCGTCGCTACCCTCGGCGGGCTCCGCCCGCGTGCGGATCAACGTCTCGACGACGTCCTGGCTGGGTTCGCCGTAGGCGACGTGGTCGTTGACCTTCGAGACCATTCCGCGGAACGTCTCGTGTTCGGGGACGAGCGCGCAGTGGTTGACGCGGTGGAGGTTGAGCATCGAGAGGGTGTCCTTGACCTCGTAGTTCATGTTGACCTCGCCGCGCAGTTGAACGATCGCCTGCATCACTCTGACACCTCCTGGCGCTGTTCGAGCGCGTGCTGGGGCGTGCGCGACTGGGAGGCGTTCTCCAGTGCGTTGAACGTCGCCTTCGCGAGGTTCAGCGTCGTGCGCGTGTTGCCGTGGCTCTTCGTCCAGGCGTCCTCGATACCGGCGAGTTCGAGGATGTTCGCGACGGTTTCGGCGGCCGCGAGGCCCAGACCCTTGGGTGCGGGCTGGATCTCGACGGTGACCGAGCCCGCCTTGCCGGTCGACTTTCGCATCAGCGAGTGGGTGCCGCCCGCGCGGTCCTCCCACGAGCCGCTGCCGCGATCGACCGAGATGATGTTCAGTTTCGCGATACCGATCGCCTTCTGGATGGCGCCCCCGACCTGGTCGTCGCGGCCCTCCGCGTAGCCGACGTAGCCGTCGCGGTTGCCGACCGCACAGACACAGCGGAACTTGACCCGGCGACCCGAGTCGGTCATCCGCTGGACCATGTTGATGTCGAGCACCTCGTCTTCGAGACCGGGAAGGAGTTGGTCGATGACCTCGACCTCCTTCAGCGGCAGTCCCGAGTTCAGCGCCTCGTCCATCGTCTCGATCTCGCCGTCGCGGACGAGTCGGCCGAGACGTGTCACGGGCTCCCATCCGTCGTTTCGTGCCATTGTTAGTCCTCCATGATGGTCTCCCGAACCTCGTCAAAGTGCTCGGGAAGCGTCGTTGCGTCGAACTCGCCGCTGTACAGCGGCTCGTCGAGACTCTCTGCGTACTCGGCGATGTGCCCGCCGCGGGTCCGATCCCAGTCAGCGAGAACGCTATCGTTGTGCGGGATGTCGAGCCCCGCGTCGATCGCGCCCTCCTGAACGGCGAACACCTTGTTGCCGGGCGTCGCCGTGTGCAGGCCGATGTCGAGGACGGCCTCG
>NZ_RDQG01000034.1 GCF_003697815.1 Halalkalicoccus subterraneus
CTCGCGGCGGTCGTCGGCTTCGCGCTCGCGGCTGCGGGGACGGTGATGCAGGGTTTTTTCAGAAACCCGATGGCCGATCCCTCGATCATCGGCGTCTCCTCGGGGGCCGCACTCGGCGCGGTCGCCTCGATCGTCCTGCCGCTGTCGGTCGGGCTTCGTCCAATGGCGTTCGGCTGTGCGATCGTTACCGCCTTCGGGGTCTACCTGATCGCCAGCACGGGCGGGCGAACCCCCGTTGCGACGCTGCTGTTGGCGGGCGTGGCCGTCCAGACGTTCCTGGGCGCGATGATCTCGTACATGCAGTTGAGCGCCGGCGAGAGCCTCGAACAGGTGGTCTACTGGCTGATGGGGCACCTGCATGCCAGTACCTGGCACGACGTGAGTCTCTCGTTACCCGTCGTCCTCCCCATCTTCGCCCTCCTGCTGATCTACGCGGGCGATATCAACGTCCTCCTGCTCGGCGAGGAGGACGCACAGAGTCTCGGGATCGAGGTCGAGCGCACCAAGCGCCTGCTGCTGGCGGCGGCCAGCGTCATCACCGCTGCAGGAGTGGCTGTCTCGGGCGTCATCGGCTTCGTCGGGCTGATCGTTCCCCACATGATGCGCCTGCTCGTCGGCCCCGATCACCGGATCCTGCTCCCAACCAGCGCGCTCGCGGGCGCGGTGTTTCTGGTCGCGACCGACACCGTGGCGCGGGCCGGCCCCGCCGAAGTACCGGTCGGCATCGTCACCGCCGCGATCGGCGCGCCCTTTTTCCTCTACTTGCTTCGAACCCGTGAGGTGCACGCGCTGTGATCGAGATTCGTGATCTCGACGTGCGGCTAGGCGGCATGGCGGTCCTCGATTCGATCAGCGCCCACGTCGGCGAAGGGCAGTTCGTCGGACTCGTGGGACCGAACGGGGCCGGGAAGTCGACGCTTCTGCGCGCGATCGGCGCGGTGTTGAAACCCGAGGCCGGTACCGTACTCCTCGACGGCGAGTCCGTCGAGGACCTCTCGTCGAGAGCGGCCAGCCGCCGGGTCGCGACCGTCCCGCAGGACACGAGCCTCTCCTTCGACTTCGACGTGCGCGACGTCGTCGCGATGGGTCGGACCCCCTACCGGTCGCGCGTTCGCTCGAACGCGGATCCGTCCGGCGAGGAGGCCGTCGAGCGTGCGCTCGCCCGGACGGAGACCGCGCAGTTCGCGGACCGCTCCATCAACGCCGTCAGCGGCGGCGAGCGCCAGCGGGTGGTCCTCGCGCGGGCGTTGGCCCAGGACACGCCGATACTGCTGCTCGACGAGCCGACCGCAAGCCTCGACATCAATCACCAGGTCCGCACCCTCGATCTCGTTCGCGACCTCGTCGACGACGGCAAGACGGTGATCGCGGCGATCCACGACCTGAACCTCGCGGCCCACTACTGTGATGACCTCCTGTTGCTCTCGGGGGGGCGGATACTCGAGAGCGGCCCGCCCGAGGACGTGCTCACCGGGTCGAACCTCGAACGGGCGTTCGACACGCGCGCGGTGGTCAGTCGCCACCCCGTGACCGGATCGGTCTACGTCACCGCGCTCCCCGACCGGAGCGACGACCGAGAGGGACACGTCCACGTCATCGGCGGGGGCGGAACGGTCTCCAGGCTGCTGTACGTGCTTTCGGCGGCCGGCTACGAGGTCTCCGTGGGGGCGCTCGGCGAGGGAGATTCGGACCTCGAAACCGCCCGCCTACTCGGAATCGAGACTGTCTCCGTCGAGCCGTTCGCCCCGATCGGATCCGAAACCCGGGCGCGCGTCACGGAGCTGGTTCGTGCGGCCGACGTGACCGTCGTCGGCGACGTCGAGATCGGGTCGGGAAACCTCGCGAACCTGCACTGTGCCGGCGAGAGCGACTCGCTGATCCTCGTCGAGGAGCGCCCGTTCGAGGTGCGAAACTACGCGGGAAACGAGGCGGCGGCGCTCTACGAGGAGATTCGGGACCGAAGCGCTGTCGTCGAGGGCAGCGAGGTACTGAAGGCGGTCGAACGTGCGGCGGATCGAACCCGGTGACCTCACCCGAAGAGGGCTGATGCCGGTTCGAGCGAACGCGGGCTTCCACCGCCACCTCGGATGCGCGCGATCCACCTCGTACTCGTACTGCTCGATGTCGGGCGATCAGGAACTCGAAATCGAGCGCCAGACCTCGTCCAGTTTGTTCGCGACGCTGGCGCGCTCCTCGACGGTCACGTCGTAGCCACCCCTCTCGAAATCCACGACGACTTGGTCGACGGTGCGTCGATAGACGCTCACTCGGCGGCGGCCCTCCGAGAGCTCCCGTCCCTCGTGTTCGAGCAGATCGGCCTCCTCTAGCTCCTCGATCCGCCGGTAGCAGGTCGCGATCGGGATGTCGAGCTCGTCGCTGAGCGCCTGAGCGGACCGGGCCTCGTCGGCGGCCCCGAGGATCGCCGCGTTATACTCGTTGCCCAGAGCGTGGATGACTGCTTCGGAATACATTTATTAGATACTAGGAGATATACGATAACAATAAAGATGTTGGCTAAGGAAATAGACGGCAGTTTCTTTCCGAGGTTTGTGGAAAATGACATGTTGTGTGTTAGTAATAGACGTGTTTTGCACGCGAATCGAGCAAAGCCGTTGGACGAAATGGCCGGTAGAGCCCCGAACTCGTCGATATCACACCCTCCGCTTCCGAATCATATCTGATAACTTTAAAGATAAATTTATAAACATATGAGATCCGATATATATACGGTTCGCCAGCATGGCAGAACCGACAGAATAATGTTCGAAACACAAACAGAAGACAGGGGTCAGGTCGGTATCGGCACCCTCATCGTGTTCATCGCGATGGTACTCGTTGCGGCGATCGCAGCGGGTGTGCTGATCAATACCGCCGGCTTCCTGCAGACACAAGCAGAAGACACTGGTACCGAAAGTACCGAACAGGTCTCCGACCGCGTGCAAGTTCTCTCATCGACTGGGACAGGATTTTCTGCTGGTCAGGTTGACACCGTCGACCTGACCATCCAGAAGGCACCCGGCGCGGGTGACATCGTCGTCGAGGACATACTGATCGACTGGGTCGATGGCTCACTAGATCTGAGTGAGGAGACCGGCTACGAGGATGCCGTCCTCAGTGAGACTACTGACAGGGTGACGATTACCCTTGGAGACGACCTCACCATCCCCGAAGGGGACAGCACAGATCTGACGATCACGACCGGCTCGGGCGCACAGACGACCCACACCCTGAACGCTCCCAACTACATCTCCGGTGATGAAGTGGCAGTGGGGCTCTAAGGATGTTCGAGAAAAACAACGCTGAGAGAGGTCAGGTGGGTATCGGCACCCTCATCGTGTTCATCGCGATGGTACTCGTCGCGGCGATCGCGGCGGGCGTGCTGATCAACACCGCCGGCTTCCTTCAGACGCAAGCGGAGGACACCGGTACCGAGAGTACCGAACAGGTCTCCGACCGCGTGCAGGTCCTCTCGTCGACCGGGACTGTGACCGGCGGTTCAGCCGAAGCCGTTGAACTGACCATCCAGAAGGCACCCGGTGCGGGTGACATCGTTCTCGACCAACTCTTCATCGAGTGGGTTGGTGACGTCTCTGGTGAACTGGACGTGGACTCTGCTACTGAGGATATAGAGGTCCTCAGTGAGACCAGCGAACGAGCAACGATCTCCTTGACGGGTCTTTCTCTCGATCCGGGTCAAAGCACAGATCTGACGATCACGACCGGCTCGGGCGCACAGACCGACCACAGCCTGAACGCACCTGACGTCCTCGAAGAGGGCGACACAGTGAGGCTCTAAGGATGTTTGACGGAAACTCCTCCGAGCGGGGTCAAGTTGGCATCGGCACCCTCATCGTGTTCATCGCGATGGTTCTCGTCGCGGCGATCGCGGCGGGCGTGCTGATCAACACCGCCGGCTTCCTCCAGACGCAAGCGGAAGACACGGGTGCCGAAAGCACCCAGCAGGTCTCCGATAACGTCGGCGTCCTCAGCGAGATCGGTACTGTCGATAACGAGTCTGGTACCGCTACTGTGGACCAAGTCGACCTCCTCCTCCAGAAATCGCCTGGCGCGGGTGACATCAACCTCGAGGACGCGTCCGTGCAGTTCCTCGGGCCAGATGGTGCTGAGGACATCGGATTCGCCGAGGCTGCCGGTGACGGCTTCACCGTCGCCGCAGTCTCCGCCGAGAACGGGGACAACAGCGTCATGACGGACCGGAGCGACCGGTACCGAGTGAGCCTTAGCCTCTCGGACCTCGACGGTGATATCGGTGCCCTCAGCGAAGGCGACGAGGCCGAAGTGACGATCACGACGGCATCGGGCGCCCAGCAGATGGTGACGGTTCAGGCTCCCGACACGCTCGCCGGCTCCGAAACTGGCGACTCCGTCCGGCTCTAAGGCACGTATCGCTTTCCAACTACTCCACGAATTAACACACTAATCGAATGGGCTTCAGCGTCAGCGGATCCACGGTGGTCATCCTCATCGGCTGTCTGATAGCGTTCAGTGCGGCCTTCACGGTCGCAACCGACAGCTTCGATAGGACCACGACCGCCCAGGACGACCGCGCTGATCGCCTTCTCGATCGACAGAACACGGCAATCGAGATCGGTGACGCGACCCGAAACGGGACGACCATCGTTTCGGTCACGAACACCGGTTCGACCGCGTTTTCGATCGATCGCACGGACCTGCTCGACGACGGGAACACGACCGGCAATTCCACGGACTCACCCGACGACGGGAACACGACCGACAATTCTACGGACCCACTTGACGACGGGAACACGACCGACAATTCCACGGATTCACTCGACGACGAAAACACGACCAACGACGATGGTATCTTCGGCGACGACCCGCTCGACGACGGGAACACGACCGACAATTCCACGGACTCACCCGACGACGGGAACACGACCGGCAATCTCACACTGATCGAACCGCTCGGCAACGCTACCAACGAGACGACCGTCTCCGTTTCGGTCACGAACACCGGTTCGACTGCACTCTCGATCGATCGCACGGACCTACTCGTCGACGGCGAGTACGCGACCGACGATCCCATAGTGATCGACGCGACCGGCAACGTCATCGACGAGACGAACCTATGGGTGCCCGGAGCGACGCTCGCATACGAACTCGAATCGAACGCGACAAGCGTCAAAGTCGTCACCGAGGGCGGCGTCGCCGCGACGGCCGGCGTCGAGAACGCCTCGGAGGGAGCGTAGATGGGCTCGGTTTCGATCTCCCATCTGATCATCTTCATCGCGAGCCTGCTCATCGCGGCGAGCGTCGCGGGTACCCTCATCGCGAGCGTCGAGCAAGTCAGCAACTCGGTCGACGAGCAGAGCGAGGACCTCTCACAGCAGGTCGACACCGACCTCACGGTGATCAGCGACCCCGCCAGCACGGCGATTTACGAGGAAGAGGACGGAAACGGGACCGTGACCGTCCTCGTGAAAAACACCGGCCGGAGTACGCTCGACGGATCGGAGCTGGACGTGTTGCTCGACGGGACCTACCGGAACGAACGGACGGTCGATCTCGTCTCGGGCGGGCAGCGGTGGTCCTCGGGGGCCGTCGCGGCGGTCACGATCGACCTCGACGGTCGCCTCGATGGAGGCGATCACCGCGTGACCGTGATCGCTCACGGCTCCCGGGCGACGTTCGACTTCTATCACGAAACGTCCGGCCAATAGATACTTAGCGTACGCTGACAACACGTGTTGTATGACGGGGGACGAACCAAACCCGCAGGAAGAAGGCATCCTCTCACCCTCGGAGCTCGATATCACCGACAGCGAGTACGTCGACGAGATCGAGGAGGGACGATACGTCGTCTCGACGGATACGACCTCACCCGACATCCAGCCGTCCCGTTCGCCCGAAGACGGCGGGACCTCGCTGCCCGATACCGCTTCGTCACGGTACGGCGTCGAGATCGAGGCCCGTATCGAGAACCGATCCTCGACGTATCGCACGCAGTCGGACGACGTCGTGACGGTGTTCTCCGAGCTCGTCCGGTGGTACGCGACGCAGGTCGATTTGGAACTCCCTCCCGGGCGTGTCCTCCAGATCCTCGTCGCCGAATCGGATCTCCCGATCGGGCCGCGCCGATCCATCGAGACGGCGCTCGACCGCCACGACCTCTCCCCCGACGATTCGATCGCCGACCTCTGTTCTGCCCTCGAAACGCGGAACTGATGATCGACTCCACCGTCTCATGTGACGGAGAGAGATAACGTATTAATGACACGAAGCGTGCTGATCGTCGACGATTCCGAGTTCATGCGGAGCCTCCTGCGGGAGATCCTCACGGGCGAACACGAGGTGGTCGCCGAGGCCGAAAACGGCGTCGAAGCCGTCGAACTGTACGCAAAGCACGACCCGGATCTGGTGATGATGGATATCGTCATGCCGATCCGCGACGGGATCGAGGCGACGAGGGCGATCACGGAGGACGACCCCGACGCGCGAGTGATCATGTGTACCAGCGTCGGCCAGGAGGAGAAGATGAAGATGGCCGTCAAAGCCGGCGCGAGCGGGTACATCACGAAACCGTTCCAGAAGCCGAGCGTCCTCGAAGCCATCGACGACGTCGTGCCCGCATAGATGCACGTCGATACCGACGCGCTCGGCGCCGTTCGGACGATAGCCGTCGACGGCGCACGCCACGCCGCCGATTCCCTTTACGAGCTGACGGGCGTCGAAACGCGCGTCGAGACGACGAGCGTCACACTCATTTCGCGGGAGAGCGCCCGCGAGCGGTTCTCGCGGTCGATGACGGGCGTCGAACTCGAGTTCGAGGGATCGCTTTCCGGCCAGACGACGCTCGTCTTCGACCGGGACCGCGCGCGCTTTCCTCGCCGAGTGGGCGCCCGAGACGGAGGCCGCGGTGATCGAAAACGGGATCGAGGAGTTCGGCTCGATCATGCTCAGTGACACGGTCGACGGCTGGGCGGATTCGCTCGAAGCCGCGATCGACGTGCGTCCGCCGGTCGCGCTCGACGAACTGTTCGTCGAGCGCACACAGGAGACGGGAGC
Source organism: Halalkalicoccus subterraneus (assembly GCF_003697815.1). Lineage (NCBI taxonomy): Archaea > Methanobacteriati > Methanobacteriota > Halobacteria > Halobacteriales > Halalkalicoccaceae > Halalkalicoccus > Halalkalicoccus subterraneus. Next base: position 7,048 of record NZ_RDQG01000034.1, read on the forward strand.
CGACCCAGAATCGGTGTTCTGACCGTGTCCAAACCAGCCGCTCGGACGCCGGACGGAGCTGTTCCCCCGAAAACGCGTCGGGGTGGCCGACTACGCCATCGGACGCGAGTGTCCGCTCTCGACGAGCGGGCTCGGCTCGTGTGTCGCCGTCGCGATCGACGAACCCGGCGGGATCGGCGGGCTGCTCCACGCGACGTTGCCTCGGGTCCACGGCGCCTGCCTCCCATCCGGCGAAATACGTCGATAGCGGGATCAGTGCGCTTACGACGCCCACCCCGACGCCGACGCGAACCGGACCGAACTGGTCGCGAAACTCGCAGGCGGTAGCACGATGCTCGCGCTCGACGGGCCGGCGATCCGCCACCGAAACGTCGCCGCCACATTCCGAGGTATCGGAGCTGTCGATCCCGATCCGCGGCGAGACGACCCGGTCGTTCTGATCTCGCGATTGATAAAGTGGCCGAAACATTCAATAGTAAATACATATTTTTAGATATATGATGTTAGAAATATTGGGTGTCACGCTGGGTTTTCGATCGGGGTGGTCGGCATGAGCTTGTTCGATCGCCTTCGTAGCGGCGGGGACGAAGAGGGTACTGCGTCCGACCAGCCAGCGACGGACGGCGGGTCCGAGTCAGATGACCCGTTCGACGAGGAACTCAACGGGGAGATGGACGAGACGGACGGGTTCGACGACCTCTCGATGGGGGAGGACTCCGAGGAGTACGCCGACGAGGAATTCGAACGTCGGATCGACGAGATCGAGACGGAGCTCGCGAGCGTTTCCTCGACGGTCAACACCATCCGCAGCGAGAACGAGGAGATGAGCGAAGCCGTCAGCGAGATCGAAGAGAACATCCGAAAACTGCTGAACGTCTACGAGATGGTCACGAGGGGGATCAACCCGTTCACCGACGACGAGGTCGATATGGGCGGTGCCGGCGGCTCGATCGGCCTGTTCGACGACGGCGAGGACGACGACCTCGATGCGGACGTCGCCTCGGCCGATGCCGAGAGCTTCTTCGACGACGATCTCGACGACGACGGCGTCGATCCGGCAGTCGACGGCAACGAGGAAGACGCGAGCACCGGCTTCGATGACCTGAAAGACGAGTACGAGTCCGGTGATGCCGATTGGGACGAGGCGGTCGAGGACGCGGAGTCGGAGCGGGTCGAGGGCACCCTCGTCTCGATCGATTCGGAGCTTACGTACGCCGAGCGAACGCTGAGTGACGCCCCCGAAGCCGAGAAACCGTACCTTCGGGGAACCGCCGACGGCTACGTCGCCGATCTCCTCATCCTCGAATGGCTCGAACACCTCGTCGAGACGGCCGGGCTCGACGCCGCCGAGGACGCCTTCGAATACTACGAATCGATCCAGTGGATCGACGGGGAGGCCGCAGACCAGCTCCGGGCGTTCGTCGACGGGTTCGACGCCGATGAGGACGAGGTCGATGACGGGAAGGACGACCCGGCGCTCTCGGTCGCCGATCACACACAGAGTCTGCGCTACATCTGCCAGCTGTCGAGTGGCACCTCGGCCTCGGTCGTCCTCGACGGATGGAACGACGAGTCACGACGGGCCCAACTATGAGCGCACATGGACGACTCCTCCCGCTCGGACTGGGCGATCACGACCGGCTCGACACGGCACTCGGCGGCGGCCTACCACGGGGCAGCATCGTCCTCATGGAGGGCGATTACGGCGCGGGAAAGAGCGCGCTCTCTCAGCGGTTCAGCTACGGCTTTTGTGAGACCGACCGAACCGTAACGTTGCTCTCGACCGAACTCACCATCGGCGGGTTCGTCGATCAGATGCACTCGCTTTCGTACGACGTGGTTTCCCACCTGCTCGACGAGCGATTGCTGTTCCTGCACGCCGACTTCGACACCGGACACACGTTCTCGAGCGAGAGATCGGACGGGGAACGCCGAGAGCTGCTCACCCGGCTGATGGAGGCCGAAACCATGTGGGAACCGGAGGTCATCATCCTCGATACGTTCGACGCCATCCTCCGGAACGATCCCACGTTCGAGGCGCTCGTCAGACAGAACGACGAGCGCCAGGCCGCCTTAGAGATCATCTCGTTTTTCCGCGAGCTGACCTCGCGGGGCAAGACGATCGTCCTCACCGTCGATCCCTCGACGGTCGACGAGGAAGCCATCGGTCCCTTCCGGTCGATCGCGGACGTGTTCTTCCAGCTCCAGATGATCGAGGTCGGCAACGACGTGCGCCGCCAGATCTCCGTCAAACGCTTTGCTGGTATGGGCGAGCAGGTCGGGGACACGATCGGCTACTCCGTGCGCTCGGGAACCGGGATCGTAATCGAGAACCGTAACATCGCCTGAGATGACCGACCAGGGTACCGTCAAACCGTCGCGGGAGATCCGCGAGCTCGTCGCCGATCAACCCCATCTGCGCGAGCACCTGCTGAAGATGAAACAGATCAGCGGCGAGTTTCCCCTCCTCATCGAGAAGGCTGACGGCGAGTACGAAACCCACTACCCGAACGTCCTGTACCCCGTCGGCGGGCCGATCTACTGTCACATCTACGGCGACGTCGGTAAAGCGACGACCTACCACGTCGTCGAACCGACGCTCTCGGAAACGGATCTCGACCTCTATGAGGACGTCAAAAGCGAGCTGCTGCGAAAGAGCGTCGACCACACAGCCCCCGAAAACGAAGGCGAGTACGGCGACCGAATCGAGGAACTGCTCGCGGCGACGACCACGACCGAGGACGCGCCGTCCGGCTGGAAGGAGTCCCTCTCGGGGGTGCTCTCGACGGGCCGGTATCACGTCTCGCCCGAGACGTACGCGAACCTGCGCTACCGTCTCAACCGCGACATCGTCGGGCTCGGCCCCCTCGAAGCCGTCCTTCGGGATCCCGCAAACGAGGACATCCACGTCATCGGGCCCCACGAGTGTTACGTCGACCACAGCGTCTTCGGTATGATGAAAACGACCGTCGATTTCGGCACACCCGAACGGTTCCAGCAGTGGATTCGGAACCTGGGCGAACGCATCGGCGACCCCGTCAGCGACGCCGATCCGATCATCGACTCCACGCTCCCCGATGGCTCGCGGCTCAACCTGATTTACTCGGACGACGTGAGCATCAAGGGCCCGAGTCTCACCATCCGACAGGGCGACGAAGTTCCCCTCTCGGTGGCACAGATCACCGACTGGGGCACTCTTTCGCCCGAGCTCGCCGCCTACCTGTGGCTCTGTCTCGAAAACGAACAGACGGTCTTCGTCGTCGGCGAGACTGCCTCGGGCAAGACGACGACGCTCAACGCGATCATGTCGTTCATCCCGCGTGACTCGAAGATCTACACCGCCGAGGACACCGCGGAGGTGCTGCCACCCCACGACACCTGGCAGCAGCTGCTGACCCGCGAGAGCCGCGGCGGCGACAGCAAGGGCGTCAGCATGTTCGACCTCGTGGCCGCGGCGCTGCGTTCGCGGCCCGATTACATCGTCGTAGGCGAGGTCCGTGGTGAGGAGGGGCGGATGGCGTTTCAGGCCGCCCAGACGGGCCACCCGGTGATGCTCACCTTCCACGCAAGCGACATCGTCTCGATGGTCCAGCGCTTTACCGGCGATCCGATCAACATCCCCGAGACGTTCATGGACAACGCGGACGTCGCGATCTTTCAGAACCGCGTCAAGCAGGGCGACGACGTCCTCCGGCGGGTCACGAGCGTCCAGGAGATCGAGGGCTACTCGAAGGAGATGGACGGCGTCGTCACCCGACAGGTGTTCTACTGGGACCCCGTTGAGGACGAGATCGTCTTCCAGGGGATGAACAACTCCTACGTGCTCGAAGAGCAAATCGCCACCCTGCTCGGATACGCGAACACCCGCGAAATCTACACCGACCTGGAGTTCCGCGCCGAGATCATCGAGCACATGATCGAGGAGGGGATCACCGAGTACTACGACGTGAACGAGACGATCGCCACGTTCCAGCGCGACGGTATCGAGGGGCTCCCCTTCGATATCCACCGGACGAGGCGATGATGGCGGCGAGCAACTTTCGCGACGGGATCTCCGAGGCGCTCTCGACGACGATGAGCGAGACCATCCAGTCCTACCGCTATATGGATATGGCTGTCGAGCGGTACGTGATGCTCGTCGTGCTACCCGCCGGCGTGCTGTTTCTCTGCTCACTGGTGGCGGGCCTGCTCCTTCCGTACCCGTTGTTCGTCCGCCTCCCGATCCCGCTGTTGGGACTGCTCGCGCTCGGCGCGGGCCTCGTCTACCCGAAACTGCTCGCAAGCAGGCGCAAGATCGAGATCGAAAACCAGTTCCACCTGCTGATCACTCACATGACGATCCTCTCGACGACCAACATCGATCGGATGGAGGTCTTTCGGATCCTCTCCCGGGAGGATGAATACGGCGAGCTCGCCCGCGAGATGGGCCGGATCGTCCAGATCGTCGATACGTGGAACCAGAGCCTCGACGACGCCTGCCGCCGGCGAGCGGCCGTCGTTCCCAGCGATGCGCTCGCGGACTTCCTCGACCGCCTCGCCTACACGCTCGGTGCCGGCCAAGCCCTCTCCGATTTCCTCGTCTCCGAACAGGACGTCATGATCAGCCAGTACACCACCGTCTACGAGAGCACGCTCGGCAACATCGAGGTGATGAAGGACCTCTACATGTCGATGATCCTCTCGATGACGTTCGCGCTCGTGTTCGCGATCGTCCTCCCGATCCTAACGGGGACGAACCCCACCTATACGGTGGCGGCCGTGTTACTGATGTTCATGTTCGTCCAGCTCGGGTTTTACTTCGTCATTCGGACGATGTCGCCCCACGACCCGATCTGGTTTCACCCCGAGAAACTCCGTCCGAGCGGCGAGGGGCGCCTCCTCGCGAGTTTCGTCGTCGGCGGGGCGTTGTCGGTGCTGTTGATCGTGCTGGCGGCGTTCGGCCTGTTCGGGGTCGGGCCGATCGGCCTGCACACGCTGTTCTTGCGCGACTCGTTTCCCGAGCCGCTGTACCTCGCGCTCCCGCTGACGCCGCTGTTGCTCCCCGGGCTCGTCATCCGGCACGAAGAACAGTTGATCATGGGTCGTGACGAGGAGTTTCCGAGCTTCATCCGCGCGCTCGGTGCAAGCGAGAGCGCGAAGCGGAGTACGACCTCGGACGTGCTCTCGACGCTCCGGACGAAGGACTTCGGGCCGCTTTCGGACGAGATCGACGACCTCTACAAGCGCCTCAACATGCGACTGGACCCCTCGCTCTCGTGGCGCTACTTCGCGACCGACGCGCGCTCGTATCTGATCCAGAAGTTCAGCGAAATGTACCTCGTCGGCCGGGAGATGGGTGGTAGTCCACGTCGACTCGGCGAACTGATCAGTACGAACATGAGCGAAGTAAACCAGCTCCGTGAACAGCGCCAGCAGGCGGCGACGACCCTGATCGGCCTCCTCTACGGTATCACCGCCGCTTCGGCCTTCGCATTTTTCATCGGCCTTGAGGTCGTCGCGATCCTTTCGGGGATGGACATCGATATGACGGCGACACAACAGCTCGGGCTGGGACAGCTCATTTACACCGACGTCTACGACATCGACCTCATCCGCTACCTGCTGTTGGTCGTCATCCTGTTCAACGCGTTGCTCTCGGCGATCATGATCCGCACCGTCGACGGCGGCAACAAGGCGAACTCCTACATCCACTTCGTGTTTCTGACGTGGCTGGGTTGTCTCACCGCCGTCGTAACGACACATCTCGTCGACCTGTTCTTGGACGTCTGAGGTACGGGCCTACTGCTCGTTTATCGATTCGCTTGCAACGGTTCGTCCGCGTGCGGTGAGCGAGACGTCCCGACGAAGTCGGATCTCTTCGAGAACCCTGAGGTCGATCAACCGCTCGAAGGCCGCCTCGACCACGTCGATCTCCTTGCCGAGGAAGTCCGGGATGTCGAACGGCGAGACCCCCGAGTAAAGCGCCATCAGGATCTCCCGGTCCTCGTCGCTGAGATCGAGCCCGGACGAGCCCCCGCCCTCGCCGCGTTCGAGGAACGACGCGAGCAGTCCGGCATGTCGGTCGTTGCCCGAGAGATACGTCCGCACGCTCGCGCCGTCTTCGGTGTGTTCGACCTCGACGACCGCCCGTGTCGAACCCTGGACGGTGCGATCGACGATGTCGACGGCACCGACGTCGTCGAGTGAGATCGCGACGAACGTCCCGTCCGCAAGCGCGAGGGCGAGTGCGTCGTCGTCGACCTTTACCCGTCCGTTCGTCCAGTCGGTGTCCCGAACGACCCCGCCTTTGACCGCGGGGTGTTTCGCGAGGACGACCCGTTGATCGAGCAGGGCACCGTAACACGCCTCCTCGAACGACGGTTCGTCCTCGTCGGCCTCGACCGAGACGAGAATCACGTGGCCGTCGTACCGAATGGTGACGTACGCCGAGACGCGTGCGACCCGCTGGTTGACGTCCTGGCGACCCGAAATCGACCGGACGCGATGCAGCGGGATCGTCCGCTTGCCGCCGTTGCCGACGAGAACCAGGCGTCTGTTCGAGAGCAGGACGCGCCCGTTCGTCCAGGCGACGTCCCGAAGGGTGTGCCCGTCAGCGACTACCTGTGTGAACCGTCCGCGCGTGTCCGAGATCTCGTGTTCGTCCCCGTTCATATCACGTATCACTCCGTTCGAGTTTCGCGACCGCCGAGAACGATTGACGGCGAACCGACCCGGAATCGGTCGTCTCGATCAGCCGATCGAGACGCTCTCTCGTGCGCTCGCCGCCCACTCGTCCGAGTGCGAAGACCGCTTTCGCCCGGGCGCTCTCGTCGTGTGTCTCATCGAGGACAAACGCCAGAAGCCGGTGTTCGACCACCGTTCCGCCGACGGCGACGAGGCTCCGCACCGCGATCTGGGCGCTTATTCCGTCCTCGTCGTCGAGGAGCCCGACCAGCCCGTCGACGACGCGACGACTCCGTACCTCCCCGGCGAGCTCCCCGAGCAGCCACGCCGCGTTTCGCTTCCGAACCGACCCCTCGCCCGATTCGACGATCTCGACCAGCGGATCGAGAACCGCCGCGTCGACGCTCGGCGACACCGTCTCTGCGACCGTCTCGCGGATCGCGCGGCCCCGACGGCTCGACGCGGCCGAGAGCAGTTCGAGGATCGAGAGGACGGCCCCGCGCCGGACGAGCGCGCTCGGGTCCGAAAGCGCCCCCGAGAGTGCCGCGACCGATTCGGAACGTGCCGATTCCCCGAGCGCGCCGACCGCGACGTACCGGACCGTCTCGCTCGGATCGTCGACTCGCGCGAGCAGTGCATCGAGCGCCCGGTCGGTCGCGATCCGACCCAGTGCCCGCGCGGTTTCGCGTCTGACTGCCGGCGAGTCGTCGTCGAGTCGGTCCTCGAGCGGGCCGGCGGCCCGCGGGTGTTCGAGCGCGCCACAGGCGCGCGCGACGCGGGCGCGGACCCGCGGGTCGGTATCCGAGAGCCCCGCTACCAGTGCGGGGACCGCTCGCGGGTCCGAGAGGTGGCCAAGCGTACTCGCGGCCGCCATTCGCGTCTCGGGCGCGGACGAGTCGAGGAGGGGTGCCACCTCCTCGACGACGGCCCAGCCGGCCCCGACCCCGCCTTCGAGGTCCGCGACCGTCGCCAGATACGCGAAAACGGCGTCGGTTCCGATGGCGTCGAGGCTATCGATCGCCGCCGCCCGGACGGCGGCCGACTCGTCGGTCCGTATAGCCCCGATCAGCGCCTCGACGGCCCCGTCGTCGAACCCGCCGAGTAGCTGGGCGGCGCGCTTTCTGACCGTTTCGGTTCCGCTTCGCTCCAGAGCGGCGACGAGCGCATCGAGATCGCCGTCCTTCTCGGCCTGATAGAGCGACATCTACGCTCGCCCGTAGATCCGCAGCGGCTCGTCGATCGGTTCGAGTCGGTCGGCACACGACCGCGGGACGGTTTCGGTCTTCCCGATGACCAGAGGGCCGCTGGGGGCGAGCAGGCGATCGAACTGGGTGGTCGTCTCGGCCATCAGAGGCCCCTCACGTCGAGGATCGGGACGGTCTCTCCGTCGCCGAGCACCGCCGTCCCGCCGACGCCGGCGGTCGAGCCGAGGTCGCCATCGAGGGGTTTGACGAGGACCTCCTCCTGACGGCACACGTCGTCACACCGGAGCGCGACCGCGCGTTCGGTTCGTCTCACCCGGACGAGCATCTCCCCCGGGTCGGTTCCCTCGACGTCGAGCGTCTCGCGCAGTTCGATCACGGGGTAGATCTCGCCGTCGTGCTCGATGACGTCCTCGCCGTTGATGGTCCGGATCCCGTCGGCCCGTCCGATCTCGTCGACCGCCCTGATCGGGATCCCGTAGCTCTCCTCGCCGACGGCCACGAACAGTACGGTGACGGTCGCGACCGTCACCGGGAGGCACAACCTGACCAGCGTGCCCTCGCCGGGCTCGCTCTCGACGTCGATCCGGCCGTCGAGCGCCTCGACCGTGCTGTGGACGACGTCCATCCCGACGCCACGACCGCTGACCTCGGTGATCTCCTCGGCCGTCGAGAACCCCGGGTGGAAGAGCAGCTCGTAGACCGCCTCGGAGGAGTACTCCGCCAGTTCTGCGGCCGTGGCGACGCCCGTCTCGATCGCCTTCGCCTCGATGGTCCCGCGATCCAACCCGCGCCCGTCGTCCTCGACCTCGACGATCGCGTGATCGCGCTCGCGCCTCGCGCGCAGTTCGATCGTGCCCGTCTCGGACTTTCCGGCGCGGACACGCTCCTCGGGCGGCTCGATCCCGTGATCGACGGCGTTTCTGAGGACGTGCATCAGGGGATCGCCCAGCTGCGAGAGGATCGTCCGGTCGAGTTCGACGCCCTCGCCGGTCATCGAGAACTCGATGGCCTTGCCCTCCTGGTGCGCGAGGTCGCGCACCAGCCGCGGCAGCCTGCTGGCCACCGTTTCGAGCGGGATGAGTCGGACGTCCGTGACGACGCTTTGAATGGTCGCGCAGATCGTATCGAGCTCGTCGATCGCGTCGGCCATCGAACCGCCGCCGGTCTCGGCCGCCCGCCTGAGTTCGATCCGGCTCGTGACCAGCTGCTCGACGAGCCCGTGGAGTTCGTCGAGCTGATCGACGTCGACTCGAACCGTCCGGATCCCGGTCGAATCACCCGTCGAATCGGTCCTGCCGGTCGTGTTTCCGTCCTCCGCAGGCGGCTCGCTTCGCTCGACGGTCACACTCTCGATTCGTCCGATTTCGTCGATCGCTGCCTCGATCTCGCCGATTCCGGTCGCGACGATCCACGCGGAAAACGGCCCCGAGAGGTCGTCGCTCTCGCACTTGAAGGCCACGCGGTCGAACGCCGCCGCGATGGATTCTGCGGCGAGCATCGACTCGACGCTCGCCATCGCCCCCTCACGCGGGACGACCGCGGCCTCGAAGACCGACTCGTCGTCACCGCAGGCCTCGAACAGCGCCCGTGCATCCGCCCGTTCCGACGGTTCGAGCTCGGGGTCGGAGACGAGGCCCGTATCGCCGTCGAGCGTCGCACGGATCGCCGCGACGGTCGGCTCGATGGGGACCGCCTCGCCGCCCGATTCGATGGCCCGGACGCTCGCTTCGATCCCGTCGACACCCTGGAAGGCGAGATCCATCACCTCAGGCGAGGGGTCGAGACGCTCGCCCCGGAGCTCATCGAGGAGATCCTCGAGAGCGTGTGCCAGCCGGCTCTGTTCCTCGAAGCCCATCGCCGCGAAGTTCCCCTTTAGGGTGTGGGCCGTCCGGAAGACCGCGTCTATCGACTCGCGGTCCCCAGGATCGGCCTCGAAGGACAGTAACGACTCGTTCAGCTCGGCGATCCGCTCGTCGGCCTCGACCAGGAACGCCTCGACGTGGTCATCACTCATGTCGCGCCCTCGCTGATCGTCCCGACGATCGCGTTCGTAAGCTCCCCGATCGCCGTCCCGCCGTCCGGGGCCTCAACGACCACGTCGATCCCCTCCTTCCGAAGGGGATCGGCGATCACCGTCCCCATGAACGACGAGTCGTCCACGACCACCGCCCGTGGGATGCCCCGCTCCGCTGGTTGCGTGCTCATGAGGCTCGTTGTCACAAATACATGCGTTACAAATCATAAGTCTTCGCTGATGATACTCGGAACTGATAATCGGGGGAGGACCGAACCGGATATCTCATAGAGAGGAGATATGTTTTCTGATGGTACTGGTGTGTCATACCCCCAGAAGCGTCGGCGGATCCCGCGAAAACGGATCATCGTTTTCGATCCGACCGCCACCGACACGCAGGGGTGCGATCGGTCACGATCCGATCAGATCACCTCGTACAGATCCCCGAGCGCGCTCACGCCGAGCCCATCAGGAACCTCGATCGGCGGTCGATTCGCCGATCCGGCCGACAGCGCCTCGAAGCGGGCGTCGATCGCCGCCTCGAACCGTTGGCCTACAATCGCCCGCTCGACCCGGCGAACGGTGGCTTCGACTCCATCCCCGAGTTCGATCGCCCGCTGATACCGGGTTGCGCCCTCGCCGGGCGGACTGACGGTGGCGGGATCGAACAGGACGACGCTCGCCTCCGATCCCGGTCGCGGCCACTTCGTTTCACGCCGACAGACCAGCGGTGACAGTGCGACCCGATAGCGGGCCGCAAGCGCTCGATTCCTCGTCACGAGCCACACGTCGGAACTCATCCCCTCCTCCGGGGTTCCGCCCGATCTCCGCGTCGGTCCCGACTCCGGTTTCGGTAGATGCAGATAACAAACACGTTAACTACAATACACTATTGGCATATATAAAAATTGCTGTACTCTGACAGGTGTTCAGAACACGTCCTCGTCGCCCATCAGGGAGAACCCGCTTGCACGATCGTGGACGGTGATTCCGCCCTCGCCGATGTCGATGGGGAAGATGTCCGTCTTGATCGGGCGCTTTCGCATCTTCGCGACCCAGACGTATCGGTTGACGCCCGAATCGGTCGGGGCCTGAATCAGGGAGATGTTACCGTCGGTGAGGAAGTGTTCGAGACCGACCTCGTGGCCCGGAAACCGGGATCCCTGCTCGGCGACGAACAGCGTCGTCAGCCCGTTTTCCTTGAGGATGTCCGAGAGTTTCAGCAGGTAGGTCCGCTTTTCGCGCTCGGTCTCGAAGAACAGCGACAGCATCGTCAGCGAATCGACGACCAGCCGGTCGTACTGCGTGCGCTCGAACTCCGCGAGCAGTTCCTCGAGGGTCGTCGAAAACGACTGCTCGCGGAGGAGGAGTCCCTTGTCGTAGACGGCGATGTCGCCGTTTTCGACGAACGATCCCCACTCGTCGAAGCCGAGCGATTCGGCAGCCTCGCGGATATCCGATTCGTCCTCCTCGAAGGTCAAATAGACCCCCGGTTCGTCGAACTCCTGTACGCCGTTGTAGAGATACTGGATACCAAGGATCGTCTTTCCGGTCCCCGGATTGCCGCTGACGAGCACCGTCGAATCGCGGACCAACCCCCCACCGAGCACCGTATCCAAGCCAGCAATCCCCGTTGCAGCGAGTTCAACCATATCGTCGCTACGTTCGAGGGTGTTTTAACCGTATTTATTGATATATGAAAATATTAGTATTTGACTATTTATAGCTAGTTTTTCTCTATAAAAAAATGCAAGCTATATACGAATAGTCGACCACCACGTAGTATGAGCGTTCCAGGACGGGTGGGGGAGCTCGTCGACTCGGCTCCGGATGGCAGCTCGTTTCTGCTCTCCGGGCCGGCGATGACCGGGAAGTACGAGCTGCTCGTCGGGCTGCTCGCAGGAGCCGACGCGCTCGCGGTGGCGACCGATACGGACGCGGCGACGATCCGCGAGGACTATCGCGCTCAGGACGGCACCGGCACCCTCTCGGTCGTCGATTGTGCGAGCCGTCCTCGGGGTGTCGAAACTGCCGACGCGGAGGGCGTTCGGTACGTCTCGGGGCCGGGAAACCTGACGCGGATCGGGACTGCCTTTACCGATCTCCTCGATCGCCGTTCCGAGACGGTCGGTCGAGTCGGCCTGCATTCGGTTTCGCCGCTGTTGATCTACTCCAAACTCCGGTCGGTCTACCGGTTCCTGCAGGTGTTCACCGGACAGGTCCGGAGTGCGGGGTGGGCGTGTTTCGCGACGTTCGACCCGACCATGCACGACGAACGAACGACGAATACCGTCCTCGATCCCTTTGACGTCCGGATCGAGACTCGAGAGAACGAGGGCAGGCGTGAGGCTCGGATCACGGGTCTCGGGCCCGAATCGAGCGACTGGCTCGCGTTTTAGGTCCCGGCTTACCGGGCGCGCGCGGTGACGAGGATTCCCGTGAGAACGACGATACCACCGAAAACGGTCGCCGTTCCCGGCACCTCCGCGAGCAGGAACAGTGCGAGGAGGGACGCACCGACGGGCTCGCCGAGCAGCGAGACGCTCACCACGCTCGAATCGACGTGAGCCAGCGCCCAGTTCACCACCGTGTGGCCGAACACGCCGGGCCCGACCGCCATCGCGAGGAAGAGCATCCACTCGCGGGGCGGATACCCGAGTAGGGGGTCGCCGCCCGCCAACGCGATCGTGAGCAGGGTGAGCGTACAGCTCCCGTAGACGACGCTGACGTAGGGCAACAGGGCGATCCGCTGGCGCAGCGACCGGCCCGCGAGCACGTAGCCGGCGGCCATGACGCCGCCGATCAGCGCGAGGGCGTTCCCATAGAGGGCGGTACCCGCGAAGACCGAGTCGGCCAGCAGATCACCGACGGACATCACGGCCGCACCCGCGAGCGCGAGGGCGATCCCGCCCACAGTCCGAACGGTGATCCGCTCGTCGAGCAGCAGGTACGCGCCGATCGCGACGAAGACGGGCTGGGTCTGGACCAGAGTGACGGAAGCGGCGACGCTCGTCCAGTTCAGGCTCTCGAACCACGCCGCGAAGTGGACCGCAAGCGCCACGCCCGTGACGATCGCCACGCCCGCGTCGCCGAGCGAAAGCGCCCGAAAATCGCCCCGGTTTCGCAGCAGTGCGACCGGCGCGAGAAGGAGCAGGGTAAACAGAACGCGATAGAAGGCGACGACGACGCTCGGGGCCGCGCTCCAGCGTACGAGGATCGCGCTCGTGCTCAACGCGAGGATCGACACCGCGAGCGCGCCCGCCGGCGAGATCCGAGCCACGGAGGAGGGTTGCCCGGCGGGCGCTTATATCGTCCGTTGTGTGGTCGGTTCGGACTCAGACACCCTGTCCCGAGAGCCAGCGTTCAGACGCGATTCGAACCCCATCACCTCATGCATCCGCCACTGGACGAGCGAGACGAAGATTTGCACGACCGGGAGCGCCGCCAGGAGCCACACACGGTCGGCGGACCGTACAGTGCGATCCAAAGACGGTGACGCCAGCCATACTCTGGAGCATCGAGACGGCAGCGTAGTCGTCCACAACCCACCTGCGCGGGAGGTTCCTCCTCACTGTAGAGGCCGTTGAGAAACGCCCCGACGCCGCCGACGGCCAGTACGAGCGCGATGAACACGGTAGCGACCTCAATCATGTACCTGATGTTTTTTATTTACTACATTTATAATATATCATCTACGGTAATCGCCACGGTAGTGGACGGAACCGATTAGATCCGCCCGCGCGACTCTCAGACCGTGAACGACCTCGAACCCCGCGTCCGCGATCATCTACTCACAACTCACTTCGAAACGTTCGAGCGAACCATCGACTGTGCCGACGCCGTCGCGGAGTCGCTTGACGGGCCGGCAACCCGCCGCGAGGAGATCGTCATCCCCTTGCGGGCGGCGCTGGATCGCGCCGGTATCCTCGAAACCTATCCTACCCTGCTCACGAGTGCCGTCGATGCCCTCGGGGAGTCGCTTCCCGCGGCGCCGGTCGCCGCCCCGCCGTACGTGACGATCACCGGCACCGGGCCGGTACTGCGCGCGTCGGTTTCGACGGGTAGGCTCGTGATCCGGCTGGCCGTCTTCGCCGTCGAACGCGATCCGAAACGCTACGTGCGGACCGGCGACGTTCCTGAAGGAATCCTCGTCGTCGAACGGCGCTAACCCTCTAGGAGCTCCTTCGTCTTCCGGTGGCGATACCGGAACATGGGTTCGAAGCCGACGACCGCGAGCGGGGAGGTAGCTCGCACCGGATCGGGCAGCTCGTAGTGGACCGTGTCCCGTATCCTCGTCCCCTCACCCTCGCGGCGGAACTGGTGGACGTGGACCCAGCGGGCGAAGGGCCCACCGCGCATCTCGTCCTTGAACAGACCGCGCTCGTCGCTGCTGGTTCGCTCGGTGATCACCGAGGTCCACGAGTCGCCGGGGAGGCCGAGGGGACTCAATCGCATATCGATCTCCGATCCCGCTTCGAGAACTGCGGGATCGCGCTCGCCGTCCGGGCCCCTGACTTCCTGAACCGAAAGTCCCATCCAGCCGGGTGTGAGGGCTTCGAGACTGTCGATTCGCGAGTGAAACTTCCAGACGTCTTCCAGCGGCGCGTCGACGTACGTCTCGCGCTCGTAGGTCGCCATGGTGGGGATACGAACCGACCCCGTAAAACTATGCGAGCTACTTGAGTCGCTCTTGGAGGAAGGAGGGGTGGGCGGCGGTCACGCCCTCGACCGAGAGGATTTCATTGCGTATGATATCGCCGACCTCGTTGCCGTCGGTCGCACGGATCTCGGCCATCAGCATATGGTCGCCCGACGAGGAGTACAGCGCCTCGACCTCCTCGATCTCGCCGAGCGTGCGTGTCGCCTCGACGTAGCGCTCGCTCTCGACGTCGATCCCCACGAGCGCGATCGAACGCCCCGAGAGCTTCTTCGGATCCACGTCCGCGGAGTAACCCACGATCACGCCGTCGGTCTCTAGCTGGTCGATGTACTTCCGTACCGTCGGTTTCGAGACCCCCGCGCGGCGTGCGATCTCCGCGTACGACGCTTGCGCGTCCTCCTCGAGGACGGCGAGGATCCTGTCCGATGTCGAATTGGTCGCCACATCCCTTCTTTTGCGTCGGAGAAAAAATACCTTGCGAACCGGAAAGCGGTTTGTCTGACGGGCGAACGACAGTCCCACGAACTGAAACCGGCGGATCGGTGCGTTACTTGTGCCGGTCGAGCAGGTCGTAGCTGCGCTCCCACTCGTAGTCGTCGTCGAAGTACCGCTCCGCGAGCGGCTCCTCGGGCATCTCGCCGAGCGACTGCTTTTCCTCCTGGTAGGACGGGCGGTCCTCATCGACGTAGAACCGACCCGTGAGGACGGTCCCGTCCTTGAGGACGTTCTCGGCCTCGTACATCATGTCCTGGGCCTCACCGCGGTCGTTGATGTCGAAGTCGTAGTCGTCGGACTCCTGGACGTCGACGTACGGGACGTACTGTTTCGCGTCCTTGTTCCAGGTCGGACACTGGGTCAGGAAGTCGACGTGGGCGAACCCGTCGTGCTCCATGGCCTCCTTGAGGATCTCCTTGGCCTGATTGGGGTTGACCGCCGCGGTCCGGGCGATGTAGCTCGCACCGGAGGTCAGCGACAGCGAGAGGGGTCGGATGGGGTCCTTCGCCGAGCCGGAGGGCTGGGTTTTCGACTTGTGGCCTTTCGGGCTGGTCGGCGAGGTCTGGCCCTTCGTCAGGCCGAAGATCTCGTTGTTGAACACGATATACGTCATATCGTGGTTCTCCCGGGCGGTGTGCATGAAGTGGTTCCCGCCGATCCCGTAGCCGTCACCGTCGCCGCCGGCGGCGATCACTTCGAGACCGGGGTTCGCGAGCTTCGCGGCCCGGGCGACGGGCAGCGACCGGCCGTGAATGGTGTGAAAGCCGTAGGCGTCGAGGTAGCTGTTGAGCTTGCCTGAACAGCCGATCCCCGTCACGAGCAGCGTCTCCTCTGGGGTGCGGCCCACTTCGGGTAGGGCCTGTTTCAGCGATTTGAGCACGCCGAAGTCGCCACAGCCCGGACACCACGTCGGCTGGGGCTCGATGCCCGGCGTGAACTCCTCGCGGTCGATCTCTCGCTCCTCTCCGATTGCGTTGAATGCACTCATTGTATCAGTCGCTTACTGCCGGTTCGAGTCTGGTGTTCGCGGTCGGTGCTTCCTCGTTGCCGGCGATCTGGATCTCGAACCCTTCGACGACCTCCGCGGGTTCGAACGGGTTGCCGTCGTACTTCAGCAGGCTCGTCAGCTTCTCGCCGAACTGACCGAGTTCGCGTTGGGTGAGCCCACGGAACTGCGCGGTGGCGTTCATCTCGACGACGAGCGCCTCGTCGACGCTCTCTAAGAACTCCGTGACCTCCTTCTCTGCGAACGGCATCAGGTCGCTGACGCCGATGGCCTTCACCGACTGGCCGTCGTCGTTGAGCCGCTCGACGGCCTCGCGGACTGCACCCTGGCTCGACCCCCAGGTGACGATGCCGTAGTCGGCTTCGTCGGGCCCGAAGTACGTCTGGCTCGAGGTCTCGGGGTCGCTGTCGAGGTCCTCCCGGATGGATTCGAGCTTCTTCATCCGCAGGTCCATCTGGGTGATCCGGTTGTCGGGGTCCTCCTCGATGTGGCCCGACTCGTTGTGCTCGTTGCCGGTCACGAGGAATCGTCCGCCCTTCTGACCGGGCAGCGAGCGCGGCCGGACGCCGTCGTCCTCAGGGTCGTCGTGGCTGAAGCGCTGGAAGATGCCCGACGGGTCGTGCGGGGCATCCTCGAGTTGTTCTTCGGTGAGCGTCGGGCCCAGCGACGGGTTCGGATCGCGGTCGAATGCGCTCTCGGGGACGTTCTGGTTCTCGCCCGAGAGCTTCTGGTCGATCACGACGATCGCGGGGATCTGGTAGTCGTAGGCCATCTCGAAGGCCGTCCGGGTCTGCTCGTAGGCTTCTTGAGGTGTTCCGGGCGCGAAGACGACCCGACAGGAGTCGCCCTGGCTCGTATAGAGGATGTGTTCGAGGTCGCCCTGTTCGGGTTTGGTGGGCAGGCCCGTCGAGGGGCCCGCGCGCATCGCCTCGACCAGCACGATCGGCGTCTCGCTCATCTCCGCGAGGCCGAGCGGCTCGCTCATCAGGGCGAACCCGCCACCGGAGGAGCCGCTCATCGCCTTGACGCCGGCGTGGCTCGCGCCCAGTGCGAGCGCGGCGGCGGCGATCTCGTCCTCGACCTGCTCGGAGATCCCCCCGAACTTCGGGAGGTGCTGGGACATGATCGTGAAGACGTCGGTCCAGGGGGTCATCGGGTAGCCCGCGATGAACCGACATCCCTCGTCGAGCGCGCCGTAGGCGACGCCGTTCGAGCCCGAAATGAGCACCTGCTCCTCGTCGTGCTCGCCCGTCGGGATCCGGAGGTCGTGCTCGAACTCGTAGTCCTCGACCATCATGTCGTAGGCCTCGTGCAGGATCGTGAGGTTGGGTTCGAGGATCTTCTCGGGCATCGCGTTCTCCATCAGGTTCTCGATCTCGTCGAGATCCATCTCGAGCAGTGCCGCGGTGGCACCGACGCCCGCCGTGTTTCGCATGACTTCCCGACCGTGTTCGCGGGCCATGCTTCGGAGATCGAGGTCGAAGATGTGCCAGTCGTTCTCCTCGGCACGCTCCTCGAAGTCGGGGATCTCGCTCGCATCGAGCAGTCCCGAGTCGTAGATGATGATCCCTCCCTCGCGCAGATCGTCGAGGTTCTCGGAGAGCGGCTTGACCTCCTCGTTGCCGTAGTAGGCGTTCTCCTTCGGGTTGCGCGCAAAGGAGTCACCCAGTGCGAGCAGGAAGTTATAGCCGTCCCCGCGCGAGTCGACGACCTCGTCGCTCGCCCGGATCTCGACGTACGTGTGGCCGCCGCGGATCCGTGAGGGGTAGTGTCGATGTGTGAATACGTTGAGCCCCGATCGCATCAAGGCCTTCGCGAAGTTCTGGCTCGTCGAGTCGATCCCGTCGCCGGAACCCCCCGCGATTCGCCAGATGAGTTCGTTGTCTGCCATGTGTGAAATCCCGGCCCGCGTGGGCCATTATAGAATAGTTCGCCGGGGACTTAGTAAAGCCTTTGCCATCCATTAGCAAGGAACGATTGTGAAGGATTCGAGGCCGCTATCGACCGTTTAGCGGCCCGGACGGAACCGCGATTCCCCGCCGCTGCCATCGGCGTCGACCGGAACGTACGTCGAGGTGAGATGTGAGACGATGTAGTCGATCGTCGAGGGATCGTAGGTCCAAAAACCGTAGAACTCGCCGGGATCTCGCTCTTCGGCTAGCAGCGCGCATTTCATCTCGTCGATGTCGGCCCCATCGAAGGCGACGAACCAGGAGGTGGCGATCTCCTCGGCGCCCTCCGCGTGGATGAGGAAGTCCGTCTGTGTGGGGATCTCGATGTCGGGAGTCCCGTAGGTGTGGACCGTCAGCGCGTCGCGCGACCCCAGCGCACTGTAGGTCTCCAGTTGCGACTCCAACACTGAAATCCGCTGGAAGCCCGCGTGGAGTTGGCCCTTCCCGACTCGCCAGGCGCGGTCCTCGATCTCGCGAGAGGCCGCAAGCATCTTCCGACGGCTGTAGGAGGTGAACATCGTCTCGTCGAGGTGGTCGAGGATCGGTCGATACGGGTCGTTCTCGAAGTTCGTCCGTTCGGAGGGCTCTTTGAGCAGGTCGTCCAATCCGGTCGCGGAAACGAACGTTCCGTCGGAATCGAGAGTGACGAACCGGTCAGGCCCACTGTCGGCCGCACCGGCCTCGACCGTGAGGTTCCGGTCGGCGAAGCGCTCACGGAGGTCCTCAACCGCCCCGTCGGCGTTGTAGACGGTCAGAGTCATCTCGTGGGCCTCGACCCCGGAGATGAGTTCGGAAAGTGACATCCCGTTACCCGTGAAAACGGCGGTACGGTCTTAGCAGTTACCCTTGAGGATGCCACGCATATGAGCGCGGAGATCATCCGAAGATCCGAACGGGCCGGCTACTCGTTGTCAGGACTCCGCGGATGGTAGTCGGTGTCGTACTCGCCCGGCCGGTCGTCCATGCGGTCCGGGTTGATCCGCCCGGAAAGCAACATGAAGTCCACGACCGTGAGCGCGCACATCGCCTCGACGACCGGCACGCCCCGCGGGGGTAAGACGGGATCGTGGCGGCCGATCACCTGCACCCGCTTTTCCTCGCCGGTCTCCCAGTCGACCGTGGTCTGTTCTTTGGGGATCGAGGTCGGTGCGTGAAGCGTCACCTCGCCGGTGATCGGCTCACCAGTAGAAATACCGCCCTGGATCCCGCCGTGGTCGTTGCCCACGGGGACAGGATCCTCGTCCTCGTTGAATTCCCAGTCCTCGTTTCGCTCCGAACCCGAATACTCGCTTGCCTCCCGCCCGAGGCCGAACTCGAAGGCGGTCGTCGCGGGGACGCTCATCATCGCCTGACCCAACCGGGCGGGCAACGAATCGAACCGGGGTGCGCCGAGCCCTCGCGGAACCCCCTGAATCTCGAACTCGATCGAGCCACCGATGGAGTCGCCCGCCTGCTGGTACTCCTCGATCAACTCCTGCATCTCTCGAGCGATCTCCGGATCGCCACACCGAATGTCGTTCTCCTCGCTGTGCTCGACCATCTCCTCGAAGTTCACGCCCTCGGCCTCGACGTCCCCGATCCGATTGACGTGCGCTTTGATCTCGACGCCCCGCGAGGAGAGGACCTTCTTCGCGATCGCGCCCGCCGCGACCCAGTTGACCGTCTCCCGGGCGGAGGAGCGCCCGCCGCCGCCCCAGTTGCGCGTGCCGAACTTCGCCGAGTAGGTGAAGTCGCCGTGGGAGGGTCGGGGTGCGGTGATGAAGGGCTCGTACTTACCGGATTGAGCGTCCTTGTTCTGGATGACCATTCCGATCGGAGTTCCAGTGGTATAGCCGTCCTGAACACCGGATTTGATCGAGACGGCGTCGGGTTCGCCTCGGCTGGTGGTGATCATCGACTGGCCCGGTTTGCGCCGGTCGAGGTCGCCCTGGATGTCCCCCTCGTCGAGTTCGAGGCCGGCGGGACATCCCGATACCGTACAACCCATCGCCTCGCCGTGGCTCTCGCCGAAGGTCGTCACCTGGAACAGCCTGCCGAACGAGTTTCCGTTCATTGTCGCTGAATGGTGGCTCCGAGGTCATAAAGCACGTCGAAGAACTCCGGGAACGAGACGTCGACGTGTTCGGCTCCTCTAACTACGGTTTCTCCCTCCGCGACCAGCCCCGCGAGCGCCAGCGCCATGATGACGCGATGATCGTCGTAGCCCTCGACGGTCGCCCCCGACAGCTCCGAATCGCCACCATGAACCACGAGTTCGTCCTCGTGTTCGGTGACGCTCGCGCCGAGCTTCTCTAGTTCATTGGCCATCGCGCTCACCCGGTCGGTCTCCTTGTACCGGACGTGTTCGCAGTTCGTGATCCGCGTCTCGCCCGCTGCGGCGGCTCCAAGCGTCGCGATGGTGGGCAGGAGATCCGGCGTGTCCCCGACGTCGACCGTCACGCCCGAGAGATCGCTTTTCGAGACTTCGATCTCGCCCATCTCGCGATCCCATTCGACCGCACCGCCCATGCGCTCGACGATCCCGACGATCGCCGTATCGCCCTGCGCGCTCGGCTCGGCACCGCGGACCGTCAGCCCCCTCTCGGCGGCGAGCACGCCCGCCGCCAATAAATATGAAATCGAGGAGAAGTCGCCGGGGACGCGGTATCCCTCACCCGCGGGCTCGTAGGACTGGTCTCCGGGAACCCGAAAGCCCGACGCGCCCGCCGACCGCACGTCGCCGCCGTCGGCGTCTATCGGCTCCGCCTCGATCCCGAAATCACTCAGAAGTTCGAGCGTGATGTCGACGTAGGGTGCGGATTTGAGGTCAGTTTCCAGTTCGATCTCGATCCCCTCGTCGGTGACCGCGCCGGCCATCAGCAGGGCGGTGATGTACTGGGACGAAACGTCGCCGGGGATCGAGACGCGTCCTCCGGAGATCGGCCCCTCGATCACCAGGGGCGCGTGCCCGTCTCCACGGGTGCTCTCGGCGCGCGCGCCCAACTGCGAGAGCGCGTCCAGAAGCGGCCCCTGCGGGCGCGAGCGAAGCGAGCTATCGCCCGTGAGGACGGTGATCCCGTCGGCGAGCGCGGCGGTTCCTGTGACGAGTCGCATGGTCGTGCCGCTGTTACCACAGTCGATGACGTCGTCGGGGACTTCGGGTCGGCCCGCGAAGCCCTCGACCACGAACCCGTCGTCGGTTTCGCTCACGTCGCCGCCGAAGGCCTCGACGGCACGGGCGGTCGCGCGCGGGTCGGCGCTCGTCAGCGGTCCGGACACCGTCGCACCCGAGGCGTAGCCTGCCGCGAGGATCGCCCGGTGGGTGTAGCTCTTCGAGGGCGGGGCCCGCGCGCTCCCGCGAAGCGAGGAGCGCGTGATGGTCACGTCCATGCGCGAGCGTACATCCCCCGAACTATCACGGTGTCGATGGCGACAGCCCAAAGGCGCTCGGCGCGTAGCCCACAGTATGTCCTCGGACCCGCGAACCATCCGTTCGATCGCCGTCACCGCCGAGGACGCCGTCTCGGCCTACGAAGCGAGCGAGCGAAGCGCCGCCGACCCCGTCCTTCGGGTCACGCCGCCCTTCGCCGGCCGGATGCGCGCCCGACTCCACGTCGGCGAGCCCGACGACTCGGGGGCGATCCACATTCCGCCGGCGGGTCTCTTCGATTCCGATCGTCTGCCCGCGTACCCCGAACCCGCCGAGACCGAAGCCGAGATCCGCGCCGATCCCGACGGGACCTACTCGACCGAACGCCACCACGAGCGCCACGTCGAGCGGGTGAACGAGTGGCGCGCGCGAGCCGCAGAAGCGTTCGTCGACACCGTCGAGATCGAGACCCCCGACGGGCGCCACGCGGTCGCGGTCAAGGTACTCGGCAGCTAACAGGTCTCGGAACCGATAACGGGGGCTGTCACCTACAGGGGTCATGGCAGCCATCGAAGTGGCCGATCTCACGAAGCGCTACGGTACCGTGGTCGGCGTCGATTCGCTCTCCTTCGAGGTCCGCGAGGGCGAGGTCTTCGGGTTCCTCGGGCCGAACGGGGCGGGCAAGACCACGACGATTCGGACGTTACTGGGGCTGCTCTCGCCCACCGAGGGCACCGCACGGGTCCTCGGGGCCGACATCCATGAGGAGGCCGACCTGATCGGGGCCAAACGAAAGGTCGGCTACCTCCCCGCCGATCTGGGGTTCGACGAGAGGATGACCGGCGAGCAGGTACTAGATTTCCACGCCGCGATCAAGGGTGAGGAGCGCCGGGCGGAGCTGCTGGAACTGTTCACGCCGCCCGTGGAGCGCGAGATCCGTGAGTATTCGACGGGCAACGAGCAGATGCTCGGGATCGTCCAGGCGTTCATGCACGACCCGGACTTGGTGATCATGGACGAGCCCACCTCGGGGCTCGACCCGCTCAAACAGGAGGCGTTTCACGCCTTCCTCGAAACCGAACGCGAGCGCGGGACGACCGTGTTCTTCTCCTCGCACGTCCTGAGCGAGGTTCGACAGGTCTGTGACCGGGTCGCGATCCTCCGAGAGGGACGACTCGTCGCGCTCGAAGACGTCGAAACGCTTCTGGATCGGGGCGGCAAGCGCGTCCGCGTCCGGTTCGCCGAACCCGTCAATAATGAATTTCTCACCGACGGGATGCTCGACGCGCAGCTAACCGACGACACCGCGACGTTCACCTACGTCGGCGAGTACAACGATCTCCTGAGACGGCTCGCGGACCACGACGTCCTCGACGTCGATATCGGGGAACCGCCCCTGGAGGACGTGTTCATGCACTACTACGGCGAGGAACCGACCGCGGAGCGCGAGTCCGCCGATGCACCGCCCGAGGAGGCCACTGATGCTTGAGATCGCCCGCTACGAGGTCACGAAGCGCCTGCGCGGGACGGCCGCGCTCGTGGTCGGCGTGGCCGTCTTCGCGCTCGTGCTCGTCGCCTTCTTCCCCTCGCTCGCGGGGGCGGACGTCGACATCGACGCCATGCTCGAGGCGTACCCGCCTGCCGTGCGGGAGGCGTTCGGGATCGCCACCCTCAGCACCGTCGAGGGTTTTCTCGCCGTCGAGGTCTACCAGTTCGTCTGGGTGCTCCTGCTGGGATTGTATTTCGCCTACAGCGCCGCCGGGCTGATCGCAGACGACGTCGAGCGCGACCGGATGGATCTCACTCTCTCGCTGCCGGTCTCCCGGTCGCGCGTCCTCGTCGAGAAGTTCCTGTCGCTTCTGGTCCCGATCCTCGCGCTCAACGCCGTCGTCGGTACGGTGATCTACGCCGCCGTACTCGTCATCGGCGAGTCGATCGATCCCCTCGATCTGGCGATGGTTCATACCCTCTCGATCCCCTACCTGCTGGCCTGCGGGGCGGTCGGACTCGTCCTCTCGGTGCTGGTCTCGCGCGCAGACGTCGCAAAGCGGATCGCCATCGCGCTCGTGTTCGTTCTCTTCCTCGTCGAGTCCGTCTCGGCGAGCGCGGACGGCCTCGAATGGATCGGTTCGGTCAGTCCGACCCACTACTACGACCCGACGGCGGTCCTCGTCGAGGGGAGCTACGACCTGACGGGCGCGGCCGTTCTCCTCGTCGCGACCGTCTTGCTAGCGTTTCTCGCCCGTTTCATGTTTTCCAGGGCCGATATCGGCACGTAGGTCGGACATCGACCGTTTATTGCTCCGCGGTGCCCAGCGGCCGTATGGACCCGGACCTCTCGGATCTCGATTCGTTCCTCACCGAGGCGGACACCGACGGCTACCTGATCGACGCCGACTCCTCGGACTCGGATCAACGATACCTCTCGGGCTTCGACGCCCACGACCCGTTTCTCACCCTGTACGACGGCGAGACACACCTCCTCGTCTCCGGGCTGGAGTACGGCCGCGCGAAAAAGGAGAGTCGTGCCGACTCCGTCTCCCGATACGCCGACTACGACTACCAGTACGGCTCGCCGGAGGAGCGGTATCGAATGCTCGCCGACTTCCTCGCGGATCACGAAGTCTCGTCGCTCTCGGTCCCTACACGCTTCCCGCTCGCGACCGCCGACGGCCTCCGCGAGCGCGACATCGAGGTCGAGGCCGAGACCGACGACGTGATCACCGAGATCCGCGCGGCCAAAACCGACACCGAGGTCGAGCACATCCGTGAGGCCCAGCACGCCAACGAGAAGGCGATGGAGCGCGCCGAAACCCTCCTGCGGGAAGCGACCGTCGAGGAGGGCGTTCTGTATCATGACGGCGAAGCGCTGACCAGCGAGCGCGTCCGTCGAGAGATCGAGATCACCCTACTGCGCGAGGGCTGTGCCCTCGACGAGACGATCGTTTCCTGTGGCGCGGACGCCGCAGATCCCCACGACGGGGGAAGCGGCCTCCTCGAAGCGGGCGAAACCGTCGTAATCGACATCTTTCCCAAGAGCAAAGAAACGAACTACCACGCCGACATGACCCGCACCTTCTCGGTCGGTGACCCCTCCGAACGCGCCCGCGAGTGGTACGACCTCACCGCACGAGCGAAGGAGGCGGCCCTCGACGCGGTCGAACCCGGCGCAACGGGGGAAGACGTCCACGACGCGGTCTGTGACGTCTACGAGGACGCTGGCCTGCCGACCCTTCGAGCGGAGCCCGAGACGGAGACGGGCTTCATCCACTCGACGGGCCACGGGATCGGGCTCGACGTCCACGAACTTCCCCGATTGGCCCCCGGCGGCACGGAACTGGAGGCGGGACACGTCATCACCGTCGAACCCGGCCTTTACGACCCCCAAGTCGGCGGGGTCCGGATCGAGGACCTCGTGGTCGTCACCGAAGATGGATACGAGAACCTGACCGACTATCCCGAAGAGTTCGTACTCTAACCGACAGTCGAACTGGATCGCGACGAAAATAATTTTGTCCATTAGAAAACAATCGAAAATATATATGAGCTACAGGACTGAGATCCACCGTAACGTCCGAAAACGTCGCGTTTTAGTCCCCTTCACAGTCTTGTTCCTGTTGTTCCAGCTCTATCTGATGTCCATGGCCTTCAACACGGAGGGGATCACAGGCATCGCTACCAGCCTGATCGGCCCGTATTTCGGCCTCGTCTTACTCATTGCACTCCTGACGGACACTGTTCGAACCCGGCTGTTCGATCTCGTCGCCACAGCCGGATTCTCCGTCTGTTCGGGACTCGCGTATCTCGTGTCGCCATCCGTCGGAGCTGCTGCCTTAACTGGTTTAACGTTCCTGTGTACGGGTTATTGTGTGATGCGCCTGCAACACAGCCTATCGTAGCCGCTGAGTTCGTCGATCGTCGTACCCATCTTTATGGACTGTCGAATCAAGGGGAAGAACGAGATGGACTGTCCGGAGTGTGGCAGCCGACTGGCGAACGTCCAGGGCTACGAGACCTGTCCCGACTGTGGGTACGTCGACCCACGCGAGCCGACGCCCCCTACGGCGTAGCATCCGCCGTTTTTCGACGGTCGCGAACGACGCGTATGCGAACGCCTTTTTCGACCGGCGCGTAACGTGGAGGCAATGGACGTACTGATCGTCGGCGCGGGGGCGATGGGTCGCTGGTTCGGCGAGGTGGTCGGCGACAAAGGACGGGTCGCGTTCGTCGACCGCGAGGAGGAGGTCGCACGCGAGACCGCCGACGCGGTCGGCGGACGGACGATCTCGGAACGGACGACCGAACGGTTCGGTATCGTCTGTCTCGCGGTACCGATCCCCGCCGTCGAGCGTGCGATCGCGCTGTACGCCCCGCTTGCAGACCGAGCGATCGCGGACGTCAGCGGCGTCATGCGCGCACCGGTCGCCGCGATGGAAACCCACGCGCCCGAACGCGAACACGTCAGCCTCCACCCGCTGTTTTCGCCCGAGAACGCCCCCGGTAACGTCCCGATCGTGGCCGGCGAAGGGCCGGCCGCCGAATGGATCCGTGAGCGCCTCCGCGGAGCCGGCAACGCCCTCGTCGAGACCACGCCCGAGGAACACGACGTGGCGATGGAGACGATCCAGACGAAGGCCCACGCGGCGGTGCTCGCCTACGCGCTCGCGGCCGACGACGTACCGGACGGCTTCGAAACGCCGGTCTCGCGCGAGCTCGACGGGTTGGTCGAGACCGTCACCGACGGCAACTCGCGGGTGTACGCCGACATCCAGTCGACGTTTCCGGGGGCCGAGACGGTCGCGGAGGCCGCCATCGAGATCGCCGAGGCCGACCGCGAGTCCTTCGAGGCGCTGTACCGCGAGGCGGGCGAATGAGCGAGCGGGCGATCCTCGACACCGCGAAATACCTCAGGAACGTCCGCCCGATCGATCCCGAGGAAGTCGTAGAATACGTCGAGGGCGTCACACACCCCGCGGTCGTCAGCCAGACGCTTCGGGACAACGCCCTTTCGCTCGAACTGGTCGAACGCGAGGACGGCACGTTCGTCCCCGCAAGCGACGAGCCGATTTCCACCGATTTCGACGGGGTAAGCACGATTCCCGACCGGTATCACACCCGGTTCGAGGACCTGCTGGTCGAGCATTTCGGCCCGGACTGGGCGGACGGAGAGAGTGGAGCAACGCTCAGGACGGAGATCCGCCGGCTCAAGGAGCGCTACTACCGCCAGGAGGCCGTCGAGTACTCGTACGAGGCGGCGCTCGGTTACGCGATCTACCACCTGTCCGACTACTACGCCGCGGGCCAGTACGTCCTCGACGAACTGGGCTCCCGAGGGCTGCTCCCCGCGAGGCTTCGGGTGCTCGACGTGGGTTCGGGTGTCGGCGGCCCGGCACTCGGCCTCGCCGAGTACGCCGAGGACGCGCTCGTCGAATACCACGCGGTCGAACCGAGTGCGGCCGCAGACGTTCTGGAGGACCTCTTCGAGGAGGCCCCACGGAACTTCCACCCGACGGTGCACCGAAGTACCGCCGAGGCGTTCGAGCCCGAGGGCGAGTACGACCTGCTCCTGTTCGCGAACGTCCTGAGCGAGCTCGCGGAGCCGGCCGCGGTGCTCGAAAACTACCTCTCGCATCTCGCGTCCGACGGCTCGCTGATCGCGATCGAGCCGGCCGATAAGAACACCGCGACCGGACTGCGGGAAGTCGAACACGAGGTGGTCGACGGACGCGAGCAGACGGTGTTCGCGCCGACACTGCGGCTCTGGCCCGACCGGGAGCCGACCGACCACGGCTGGTCGTTCGACCGGAAACCCGATTTCGACGTTCCGGCGCTCCAGCGGCATCTCGACGAGGGACGGCGCGCCGATGGGGAACGCGACGAGCGCGACGCGGCGACCGGCGAGTTCCTCAACACGGACGTCCAGTACGCCTACTCGATCCTCCGGCGGGACGGCCAGCGGCGCCTCGACGCCACTGCCAGCCCCGAGCGCTTCGCTCCCTTCGCCGACAGCGAAGCCCACGTCACCGACCGGGTCGACTGCATCGCGGTCAAGCTCAGTCACTCCCTGTCGGAGGGGAACCCCCTCTTCTTGCTCGGCGACGGCAGCCAATCGGAGAGCCATTACGCCGTCCTCACCCGCGAGACGGCGCTCAACCGTGCGCTGGTCGAGGCCGACTACGGCGACGTCCTGGTCTTCGAGTCGACCCTCGTCCTCTGGAACGACGACGAGGGGGCGTACAACCTCGTGGTCGACGATGAGAGCGTGGTCGATCGGGCCGGATAACTGCGTTTTTCGTCCCCCGGTTCGAGACGGACGTATGGACACGGATCTGGAGGTCCTACTGACCAACGACGACGGGATCGACAGTCCCGGCTTTCGCGCGCTCTACGACGCCCTCTCGGCGGTGGCGAACGTCACCGCCGTCGCGCCCGCAAGCGATCAGAGCGCCGTGGGCCGGGCGATGTCGAGCGAGGTCGGCGTCGAGGAGCACGAACTCGGGTTCGCCATCGCGGGCACGCCCGCCGACTGTATCGTCGCGGGCCTCGAAGCGCTCGGGTCGTATCCGGACCTCGTCGTCTCGGGCTGTAACACCGGTGCGAACCTCGGGGCCTACGTCCTCGGGCGGTCGGGCACCGTCAGCGCCGCCGTTGAGGCCGCCTTCTGCGGGGTGCCGGCGATCGCCGTGTCCCTCTATATCCCCGAGGACGAGTGGCCCCGCGAGACGGGCGTCGAGGAGTACGAGGAGGCCTGCCGCGCCACCCGATACCTCGTCGAGTGCGCGCCCGTAAACGGCGTCTTCGAGCACGCCGAGTACCTGAACGTCAACGCGCCCCTTCCCGGCGACGAGTCCGCACCGATGCGGGTGACCCGCCCATCCACCGTCTACGAGATGGCCGCGACCCAGGACGGCGACTCGATCACGCTGCACGACCTCTCGTGGGAGGCGATGGCCGAGGGGGAGATCGAGGACCCCGAGGGGACCGACCGGCGGGCGGTCGTCGACGGCGCTGTCAGCGTCTCCCCGCTGACCGCGCCCCACACGACCGAGCACCACGAGGCGCTCGACCGGCTCGCGGCGGACTACTAGATCGACAGCGCCGAGAGGACGACCGCGAGGGCGAACAGCGCGAGGAGTATCAGTCCGGCCCGGACGAGCACCGACCGATAGGTTCCGAGGGCCACGGCGGCGTCGGCCGGCCCGTTCGACTGCTCCCGGCGCTCGCGTCGCTCCCCGTTCGGCCGCCGCCGTCGCGTCCGTCGTCGCCGAGGTCGGGATCCGGTTTCGCCTCGCCGGCGTGACCGCGACCGCCGTCCGGATCCCACGGCACGCGACGGGGCCTCGGCCGGCCATTCCTCGCCCAAGTGGTGGCGGGCGTACCGGCGGTGACCGAGCGCGTCGTAGCGCTTCCGTCGAGCGTCGTCGAGCAGCACGTCGCGGGCGGTCGTGATGCGGCGAAACGCCATGGTATCGCCGTCGGGGGCGTCCGGGTGACGACGCTTGGCCCGCTCGCGGTAGGCCCGGCGGATCGTCTCGGGGTCGGCGTCCGGAGCGACGCCGAGGACGTCGTACAACGTCTCCATCCGCCTGTCGGTAGGAAACCCGGCGACAAAGCCGCTCGGATCGCGGGTCGGCTACGTCCCCTCGTCCTCGTCACTCGGGCGGGAGATCTCGAAGTACGGCTGTTCGCCCGACTCCTTGTACTCCTCGCGGTAGATGCGGCGCGCAGTGATGTAGCTCGTGTACATCAGCACGACGAAAAACAGCGTAAAGGGCAGCCCCATCACCGGGGAGAACGACTCCATCGCGCTAAAGGCGGGCAGGTTGAGCGTCATAACCCCCATCAGGGTCAGCAGAGCGCCCCACCACGCCCGGTTTTTGGCGTTGGGATCCTCCTCGCCGAGCGTGATCGCGCTGAGCATATACACGGCGGAATCGAGCGTCGTGAGCACGTAGCCCGCCATGATGAGGACGAGCAGGACGCCGAGCACCGTACTGTAGGGCGTCAGCGTGATCGCGGTCGCGACCGCCGTGGGGATGTCGTTCTGGGCGAACGCCTCGCTTACGGGCCCGATGTAACCCGGCGCGAGCACCCAGCCACCGATAATGCCGTGCTGGAGCCACGTCAAGAGCGTCGGCGCGGCGACCAGCGCCACGAAGGTCTCGCGGATCGTCCGGCCCTTCGAGACGCGGGCAACGAAACTTCCCACGAACAGTCCCCAGGCGGCCCACCACGCCCACCAGAAGCTCGTCCAGCTCTGGGGCCACTGTGCGCCCTCGGTCGGGGCAGTGTACAGCGCGAGCCGCGGGAGGTTGTTGAGCCAGATTCCCGTCGCGTCCAGCGTGATGTTGAGGATGAAGAGTGTCGGGCCGACGACCAGCAGCACGCCCGAGGTGATCAGCATCAGCACGAAGGTGGCGCGTGCGGCGTTGCGGATCCCCTTGTGGAGCCCGAGCCAGACGTCGCCGAGGAAGACGAGTCCGATGAGCGCGAACAAGCCATACGTAACGAGGTTCGTCTCAGCTCCGAAAACGTCGCTCAGGATCGTCGCGAGCTGCTGGGCGGTGAACCCGAGCGTGGTCGCGAGCCCGCCGACGATGGCGATCAGCGCGGTCAAGTCGACCAGCCAGAACAGCCAGCCGTGGTCCTCCCGGTCGAGGACCACCGACATCATCGAGCTGATGCGGTAGTCGTCGCTCCCGCTCGTATACGCCATCAGGCCGAAACCGAGCGCGAAGGGGAGATACCACATCGCCATCCCGGGGAACGACTCGTGGAGGAACATGAAGGCAAGCGAGAGCGACTCGATCGACGCGCCCGGAACCGGCGAGGACGGCGGCGGCTGGGTGACGATCGAGATGGGCTCGCCGACCCCCCAGACGATGATCGAACTCCCGAACCCGACGGTAAAGACCATCGCGATCCACGAGAACGTATCGAACTCCGGTTCGGCGCCCTCGCCCCCGATCCGGATCCGGCCGTACCTGGAGAAGGCCATGAAGAACGTAAAGACCACCAGCGCGACGCCCAGCGCCATGAACCACCAGCCGAAACGGTACATCACCCATTCGAACGCGCTGTTGAGCACGTTCTCCAAGAGAGTGGGGTACAGCAGTCCGACGAGCACGAGCGCCGCGAGTGCGGTGATCGTCCCGAAGAAAAACCCCTTGGTCGCCCGATCGGTTCCTTCGAGTCCGAACGGTGCCCACGGATCCATCTCAGTCGTCCCCGATAGTCATCCGAACTCGATCGGCGGATCCACCCCAGAATCGGCGGCAGGTCCTCGACCACTGCCTGCTCATAGCGACCGCTCCCCGTGAGTTGACGCGTATATGAACCACTGTACTTCATCGTACCGATTCGCCCGTTTGAACGTGTCGGTCTCGGTCGATCGGATCTCATGCCGGGCGTTCGATCGGCTTCCGATCGAGCCCGTCGCTGGTTGCGTCCAAATTCCAGAACGGTCGCGTCGATCCGGTGGACCCCTCTGTTCCATCGGAAACGAGGATCAACGACGCCCCAAGCCAACCTACCCATTCGATAAAAGGCGAAGCTCCCCCTCAGTCACTGACTCCCCAGGGGAAACAACGAGTGGGATTCGCAAAGTACACCTGCGGGCTTACTGCGAGTTTTACCCTCAAATCTGAATGAAAGAACTTCTCATCGACTACTGCTGACTTAGGTTCTCTCGTTATTGAATCTTCTATCCGTTTCAAAGGGGTACTTCTGAAGTTCGGCCTGTTCTGTCGCATCCTCCGTTATACGGTAGGTCACTGAGTAAGTGAATTCCTTCGACTCGGGCAGTTGCGATGCGTCGGTAACCCCGCCTCCGCACTCTAAACGGACGCGGAACCCGTCCGTATCCGTGTTTGAGACGGAGATGTTGGTACAGTCGGCTACCACCCGCTCACCGCTATCGAAACGGTGGTTATTGCTCGCAAGCAGGTCGTTATAGAACAGGCGCTCCTCGTACGTAACAGTATAGTTTACGGCACTCGAGGAATTCAACGGACTCGGTTTCTCGGGACCAGATGGATAGGACTCAATATGCATAGTCTCCCCGTTCGGCGTATCTGGCGGTGGCTGAGACACGATGAATAGGGCGATTCCAACAAGCAGCACCACAGCAAAAATTCCGAGTTGGATTCCAATCGATTTACGCCTGGAGGACATTACATAAAAAAAGAATAGTCAGGAGATATCTGTCTTGTCCCTCTCTGGCTGTTGGCCATTCTGTAGTTCGCCTCTACTGAACAGCCAGTCAGCGAGAAGAGGTTGTGAAAGAAAGGCCGCTGTACCGCGTAATCCAAGCGATTATTTCTGACGTGCCTGTGTTCTACTTGTGGAAACCATCAATCAGTGATCGGTTTCAGGAACCGTGCTACAGACATCGCGCGTCTCGGTCACAACGTACCGATAAAGTCGATGAGAACTTGGTTGAACCGCTTGGGCTCTTCAACCGTGAGACAGTGACCACTATTTTCGAAAAGTTCGAACTGAGTGTTCGGTACGAGTTCTGTGACATACTCGACGGATGCAACGCTCCGCCACGTTTCATCTGCTCCAGCACACACTAACGTTGGTACGTCGATCTTCGGAAGTACATCCCGGTAATCACGCAGGTACAGTAACGCAAAGAGTAACGCCCCTTGGATTGATGCGGGCGATCGTGACCCTTCGTCGAGTATTAGATTGTGGAGTTCCCGCGATGGCGGATCTTTGAGCATTGCCGGCGCTTGCTGGTCAAGCAGTTCGAGAGGAGACGTCTGAATCTGACTGATGGCCTCCTTGAGGTCATCGATGCCATAGCTCCCGTAGTCGTAGTCCTCTCGTTTCACCGGCGAGGGTTCCATGTCGATATCTACGAGCGCCCGAATCCGATCAGTTCCGAACTGATGGACATACTCCCACGTAACGATAGCTCCCATCGACCAGCCGACGAGAACGACGTCGTCGAGTTCGAGTTGTTCGAGGAACGCTTCGATATCCTCAGCATAGTGCTGTAGGGTGTGACCGATATCGGTCTTCTCGGATCGACCATGACCTCGAAAATCGACTCCGATCGTCCGATATTCGCCAGACATTCCTGTTAACTGCGGTTCGAAGTATCGAAGACCCGCTGTGGCTCCATGAAGGAATACGATCGGTTGCCCCTCACCGTGGTCTTCGTAGTAGAGGTCTGCCCCGTTGCACTGGATCACTGGCATAGACCGATCGTAGGTGAGGGTCGGTGAAAATACCGCGCGATCTTTCGCGACGTGTTGAATGTAGTCTCTATATGCAGCACACGACCCGTTATCTAACGGACTACTGAACGCCGATTATCGATACGCATCGACGGAGTAGCGATTTCCAGCAGTAGACTGCCTCGTGAACGAACGCGTCGAATATCTCCTCACTTGCCGTAAGGTTCCGTTTTGAATCAGTGTTCGTGGCTCCTGCGAATCGATACTATCGTTCACCGATTCGGGAACGAAAGAGCAACTACCGGAAGAAACGTTTGCAATCCGAACAGCAGTAAAATCCCTGAACTGCCCGAATCCGGCTACCTGTTCTCCCGCTGTTCGACCTTGTTCAGTTCGATCAGGAGCCGAAAGATCGCCTTCACGAGGTTCGAGTCCACCTCGAACTGCTCGGCGTTCGCGCCGGCGCGATCCATCACGCGCTGTTCTTGACCCTCGTCGGTCGTCGGCAGGTCGCGTTCGTCTTTCACCTCGGCGATGGTGTCGGCGACGTAGGTCCGCCGAGCGATCAGTTCGACGAGATCGCGGTCGATCTCCTCGATCTCCTCGCGTAGTTCGTCCAAGCTCACTCCGTCCGCGCGCCCTCGGTTCGCGTCGTTGTTAGCCATGTGGTTCCGTCCCGTACCTCCCACTGTTCTCGAAGTTCGGCTAAAACCTGTCGTTCGCCGATCGCCACGTAGCTCGGGCCGGTGCCCGACAGCGAGACGCCCCGAACGTCGGGCAGCCCGTCGAGCATCGGTTCAGTCGGGAAGCCGAGCGCGCCACAGAAGGCAAAGCCATTGACCGTCATCGCCCGCCCGTACCGACCCTGGAGGGCGAGATCGCAGACCACGTCGGCGACCGGGGCGACCTTCCGACAGCTCGCGACGTCGGCGTCGGCGCTGAAGGCCTGTTCGGGGGGTGCCCACACGAGAACGTCCCACTCGACGGCCTCGTTCGCGAGCAGTTCGTCCTCGGCGTTATCCGTGACCGTCACGCCGCCGAGCATCGACGACGAGGCGTCGTCGAACGCTCCCGTTACCGTGACCCCGACCTCGCGGGCCCCCCGCACGCCCAGCCGGCAGGCGTCGAGGAGATCGACGTCGACGCCGAGCGCGGCGCAGGTCGCGAGCACCGTCGCGTTGGCGGCGGCGCTCGAACTCTTCAGCCCCGCGGCGAGGGGTACCTCGCTTTCGGTTCGTACCGTACCGCCGAGCGAGCGCTCGCCGCAGTCGCCGTACTCCTCGATCGCGAGTTCGACACAGCGCTCGATCAGCGCCGTGTCAGCCTCGGGTGCGCCGTCGATCTCGCCGCGTACCTCCCGGGAGTCATCGAGCGAGACGGTCGCGGTGGTTTCGAGATCGATCGCGAACGCCGCGCCCCGCTCGTTGGCCAGGGCGTTGAGGATCGTGCCCGCCGCGGGCGCGTGTGCTCGGCCGTCCATACCGGATCCACTCGGAGACCCCATTTATCGGCTTCGAACGCGGCGCTTTTCCGCCGAGGCACGTAGTGACAGGTAATGAGCCAGCGAAGCAACGTCTCGCCATCGACGCTGGGAATCGAACTCGCCGACAGCGGGATCGCAGTCCGGTATACCGACGGCCGTGAGGTGTTCTACCACGGCATCCCCGAGACGGTCTCGGAAACCCTCAGAACGCCACCCGGAAAGGAAGTCCACGTCCTCGTGACCGATCCGACCGAAACCGAGGGCGTGATGCTGTACGTCAACGACCTGAAGACCCATGACGACGTGCTCGAATCGACCGGCGTCGGGCGGGTGATCGTCGAACCCGGCGAGCGCGAGGAGGCCTTCCCGGGCGTCGAGGTCCGCGCGGAAGGCCATCGAATCCTCGTCGATGCCGATCCTCAGGTCGCCCGCGGGCGGGTGTTCGTCTTCGCCGAGGACGACATGAGCGAACACTCCTACGAACTGGTCAACGACACCGAGGAGTGAACGGGCCGACGGCTACTGGATGTATGAGGGGTCCTCGGCGTCGCAGTTGTCCTCGTGCTGGCGGGCGTCGTCTCGCTCGTCGAACATGAGTCCACAGGCCTCGCACTCGTACCACGTCCCGTCGTCGCGCTCGGTCTGTACTACCATAGCACATAGTCCGCTAGGACGAACCAAATGCGTTACGTCGATCCCAACGACGGCGGCGAGCCCGAACGGTAAAGACGGGCCGACTCCCAGATCCCGCCATGAGCGACTCCGACGTGACCCTGACGGTCCGCGGCGCCGAGAAGCGCGACGCGGGTCGCGGGGTCGCCCGTCTGCCCGAGGACGCCCGCCAGGTCCTCTCAGTTCTCAGCGGCGATACCGTCCTCATCGAGGGCGAGCGAACCACCGTTGCGAAGGTCTGGCCAGCCGGCCCGAGCGCTGAAGGCGGCACCGTCCAGGTCGACGCCGATACCCGCGCGAACGCCGGTGTGAGCATCGGCGATACGGTGAGAGTACGAAAACAGACCGTCGAGGACGCCCGGTCGGTGACGATCACGCCGCCCGTCTCGATCTCCGCGGAGGACGCCGAAAGCGTCCAGCGGGCGGTCAAACGCGACCTGCGCGACCGGCCCGTCCGAACCGGCGAGCGCGTGCGGATCGAACGCCTCGGGGTCGGCCCCTTCTCGATCACCGACACGAATCCGGACGGGACGGTCAGAATCACCGGCTCCACCCGAGTGACGGTACCCGCCGACGTCGAGGCCGCAGAAACCGTCGACGGGGCGTCGGACGGCCGGATCAGCTACGAGGACATCGGCGGGTTGGACGACGAACTCGACCTCGTCCGGGAGATGATCGAGCTACCCCTTTCCGAACCCGAACTCTTCCGACAGGTGGGTATCGACGCGCCGAAGGGCGTCCTCCTGTATGGCCCGCCCGGTACCGGCAAGACGCTGATCGCCCGCGCGGTGGCAAACGAGGTCGACGCCAGTTTCCACACCGTCTCCGGCCCGGAGATCATGTCCAAATACAAGGGCGAGAGCGAGGAACAGCTCCGGGAGGTCTTCGAGAAGGCTCGGGAGAACTCGCCGTCGATCGTCTTCTTCGACGAGATCGATTCCGTGGCGGGAAAGCGCGACGACTCGGGCGACGTCGAGAACCGCGTGGTCGCCCAGCTGCTCAGCCTGATGGACGGGCTGGACGCCCGCGGGGACGTGGTCGTCATCGGCGCGACCAATCGGGTGGACTCGCTCGACCCGGCGCTGCGCCGGGGCGGGCGCTTTGATAGGGAAATCGAGATCGGGGTACCCGACGCCGTCGGCCGCCGGGAGATCTTCGAGGTCCACACCAGAGGGATGCCGCTCGCGGAGGACGTCTCGCTGGATCGGCTCGCCGAGCGCACCTATGGCTTCGTCGGCGCGGACATCCACGCGCTGGCGACCGAGGCGGGCATGAACGCCCTTCGGCGCTTTCGCTCCGATGGTGGCGCTCTCGCCGATCTCATCGTCACTCGCGCGGATTTCGATGGAGCGCGGGCCGCGGTCGATCCCTCGGCGATGCGCGAGTTCGTCGCCGAGACCCCACGGACGAGCTTTGCGGACGTCGGCGGGCTGGACGAGGCGAAACAGACGTTACAGGAAGCCATCGAATGGCCGCTCTCGTATACCGAGCTGTTCGAGAAGACCGCAACCGAACCACCATCGGGTGTCCTTCTCTACGGGCCGCCCGGAACCGGAAAGACGCTGCTCGCGCGCGCGATCGCCAGCGAGAGCGGGGTCAACTTCATCCACGTCGCCGGCCCCGAACTGCTCGATCAGTACGTCGGCGAGAGCGAGAAAGCCGTCCGCAAGGTGTTCGAGCGTGCGCGCCAGACCGCCCCGTCGATCGTGTTTTTCGACGAGATCGACGCGCTGGCCGCCGAACGCGGGCAGGGCCACGAGGTGACCGAACGAGTCGTCTCGCAACTGTTGACCGAACTCGACGGGCTGGCGGACAACCCCAACCTCGTGGTGCTCGCCGCAACGAACAGGAAAGACGCGCTCGACCGGGCGTTGATCCGCCCGGGCCGCCTCGAAACGCATATCGAGGTGCCCGCGCCCGACGAGGCCGGCCGGCGAGCGATTCTGGAGATCCATACCCGCGAGAAGCCGCTGGGCGAGGACGTGGATCTCGACGAACTGGCGAGCGAACTCGACGACTTCACCGGCGCGGATCTGGCGGCGCTCTGTCGGGCCGCCTCGATGCGCGCGATCCGGGAGATCGCAACCGAGTACGGCCCCGAGGAGGCGATCGAACGCGCCGACGAGATCCGGATCAGGAAGGAACACTTCGAGGCCGCACGCGAGGGGATCGAGCCCTCCCGTTAGTCGGCCGGCTCCGCACTCTCGTCCGTCTCGTCCGCCTCGACGGTTCCCGCGCTGTCCGTGCTTTCGGGCCACTCCCACTCGTCGTTCGCCCCCGGTTTGCTCGCGATCTTCGTCTCGCCCGCCGTGAGTTTCTCGCCGCGCTCGACCCGCAGGTCGGGATAGCGTATCTCCGGTGGAAGGAGGACGTCGACCCGACTCCCGAAGGCGATGTGGCCGAGGCGGTCGGCGCGTTCGAGTTCGTCGCCCGCCTCGACGTAGGGCGTGATCCGGCGGGCAAAGGCCCCGGCGATCATCGTCACTTCGCTGTCCGGAAACCCGATCCGGACCTTCTCGTTTCTGTCCGACTCCTTCGAGAACGCGGGGCGATAGCCGCCCGACTCGTGCTCGACGTGCTGAACGACGCCGTCGTCGGGCGCGCGCACGACGTGGACGTCGTGGACGTTCATGAAGATGCAGACTCGCAGCTGGTCGCCCTCCGTTCTGATCTCCGAGATCTTGCCGTCGGCGGGCGAGACGATCCCCGTAAAGGGCGGCGTGCGCTCGGGGTCCCGGAAGAAAAACAGCGTCCCGGCGGCACCGATCACGAACAGCCCTCCGAGCATCGGGCTGACGACGAACGCCGGAAAGGCGAGCAACAACAGGGGCACGACGTACCACCACGCTCCCGAGGCGAACTTCATGGCTCGCGATTCAACCCCCTGTCATACGGGTCTTTCGCTTGCGCTAAGTGCTGTCTGAGGCCCTTTTCAGCACAGCATCCGAACCGACCGACGGTCGCCAGCAGATATATATGTATGTTGTATGATGATACTACACCGAGTCTCAGATGGATCAAGAGCATGATATCGTCGAACGAGTCGTCGAAGACGTCCTCAGGGAGACGGCGAAATCGAGCCTCCTCACCGTTGTTTTCGCGTTTTCGTCCGTCTTCGGACTGCTGATCGTCGCGTCCTCGTTCAACAGAGGTGTCCTCCTCATGGCGCTCGGCGTCGTCTTCGGTCTCACCATCGTCGCCTCCAGTCTCAGATATCTCGGGCGGAACGTCTCGGTCCTCGTCGGCTATCGTCCCTGAACGAAGCTACCAGAACGCCTGCGTCCGGGCGTACTCGCGTTCCTTCTCCAAAATATCCCGGTAGAAGTCGTCCTCGCTCTCGCGGTGGTTGTTGATGATGTAGGCGGCGTTACGGGGCCCGACTCCGCGGGCCGCCAAGGCGATCACGGCCTGCTTGCCGTGGCCCTGAACGAGGCTCGCGGCTTTGTACGCCCGTCGGGTGGCCTTCTCCTCCTCGGCGTCCTTCTCGTTTTTCCGGACGGCCTGGACGACCTCTTCGGCCCACGGGTTGAGCGCGGCGACCATCGTCGATCCACACTTCGGACACTCGGGCTTCTCACTCACTCGCTCGACCGTCTGGGTCCGGTCCCACTCCTTACAGTGCAGGCAGGCCAGCAGCACGCGGTCCTCCTTGATCCGCTCCCTCACGGTTTCGATCACGCTCGCGTCGGCGTTCTCCGGCGAGAGTAGTTCCGTACTCGACGAGCGCCCGCCGATTCCCAACGGGGTTCGCTCGCCGACGCGCGAGACGGCGAGGTCGCCCGACTGGATCCGCTCCAGCACGCGAGCCGTTCCGGGCACGTCCAGATCCTCGTGAAAGACTTCCCTGATGGCTTCCTCGTACATCGGGGTGTCCTCCAGGGCACCCAACAGACGATCCATCGAGATCGAGCCCCGCGAGCCCTGCCACGACTTGAGCGCGCCGAACTTCGCGGCGACCTGCGCCAGACGGAACTTCAACGCGTCCGACTTCTTCAGACTCAACTCGATCAGCGCCTCGACGTGCTCGGGATCAGTCTCCTCGAAGACTTCGATCACGTCGCGGGCGGCGATCCGCGAGGGAACGGTCAGCTCGATCCGATACGGGTCGGTTTCGAGCCCTACCGAAGAGCCGGTACGCTGGCCCAACAGGGCCGACAGCAACCGTCCCAAAGTCTCGTTGACCTTGTGGCCGAAACAGGCGTTCACTACTACCGTCCCACCTGAAAACTCGATCAGGAGGCGGTCCTCTGCGGGGATCGGGTGGCCGGCCTCGACGTGGCGCTCGATCGGTTCGAGGGCCTCGCTGGCGGTGTGGCGATCGGTCGGGTATCGGGAGACGAACTCGCGGGCGACCGACTCCCGGGTCGCGCCGCCCTCGAACTGCGGGGCCGCGACCCGCCGGAGTTCGCCGACGTTCTCGGCGACCGCCTGGGGGACCGGGATCTCCTGGCCGACCCACGAGGGGATCTCGCCGGTCGGGTTCTCGACCGGGCTCACCCGAACCTTCTCCTCCTCCTCGTCGATCTCGACGATCCGCCACATCTCGCCCCGTTGGATGAACGTCGCGCCCGGTTCCGCAAAGGTAGTGACGAAGCGCTCGTCGAGGGTGCCGACGCCCCTGCCGCTCGCGACGTCGCGGACTTCGAAGGTCGCCTCGTCGGGGATCATCGAGAGGTTCGCATATACGTACTGCCACGTTCCGCCGGATTTCTCCAGGCTGTCCGCTTCCTCGTCGAGCCAGAGGACTCTGTTACTGCTCAATTCCCGCACTACCTCCCGAAAGGTCTCCTCGGGCAATTCGGCGAAGGGCGCCGCGCGGGTGACGATCCCGTACGCCTCCCGTGCATTGATCTCCCCGTGGCCCATTACTATCCCAGTGACCTGGTTCGCAAGCGTGTCCAGGCTGCCGGTGTGGATCTCCGCGGGTTCGACGTCTCCACGCCGGGCGCGATCCACGATCGCCAGCGCCTCCAGCGCGTCGTCGGGGCTTGTGGCTATTACCGTACCCTGCGAGACTTGATCGCTTCGGTGGCCCGCCCGGCCGACGCGCTGGAGCAGCCGCGAGACTTCACGGGGGCTCGCGTACTGGACGACGTGGTCGACCTGCCCGACGTCGATTCCCAGCTCCATCGAGGAGGTACAGAGGAGGCCGTCGAGATCGCCCGCCTTGAACGCGTCCTCGACCTCGATCCGGGCCTCCTTCGAGAGCGAGCCGTGATG
>NZ_RDQG01000035.1 GCF_003697815.1 Halalkalicoccus subterraneus
TACTACGACGACGAGGACCCCTTCGACGTGCTGGTGCTCGTCGAGGACGCGACGTTTCCCGGCTGTGTCATCGAGGCCCGCCCCGTCGCGCTGATGAAGATGGACGACGACGGCGAGCAGGACGACAAGGTGATCGCCGTGCCGGTCGAGGACCCTCGCTACGATCACATCGAGGACCTCGAGGACATCCCCCAGCAGACGACCGACGAGATCGACGAGTTCTTCTCGACGTACAAGAACCTCGAGGAAGGCAAGGAGGTCGAAACCCTGGGCTGGGAGGACCGCGAGGCCGCCTACGACGCCATCGAGCACGCCCAGGAGCTCTACGAGGAGAACTTCTGATACGTCGGGGTAATTACTACCCCTCGATTGGATGTGTTATAATTATGGGTAATTATTTGGGTCATGACACCGTAGCTGGTCGTATGGCAGCACGCACACCGGCGGTCGGGATCGACCACCCGACGATCGTTCCGACGAACTTCGAGCCCGAGGAGTGCGCGTTCCGTGGGGGCGAGGGGGAATCTGACGATCGCTAATCGAGGCGTGAAACGAAGGTTCTTGTAGGGGACGCAAGTAGAGGTGGATATGGGTCTCTTCGATCGGATACGCGGCGGTGAAGACCTGCCACGTGTCGCGTTTATCGGTATCGACGGCGTTCCACACACGCTCCTCTCCGAGCACCCCGAGCAGTTCCCGAACTTCGCCGCGATCGCCGACGAGGGGACGGCAAGCGCGATCGAGAGCATCGTCCCGCCCGAATCGAGCGCCTGCTGGCCCTCCCTGACCACCGGACAGAACCCCGGCGAGACCGGCGTCTACGGTTTTCAGGACCGCGAGAACGGCTCCTATGACACCTACGTTCCGATGGGCCGGGACGTGCAGGCCACCCGCCTATGGGACCGCGTCACGGAGGACAGCCGGAAGGCGACGGTGATGAACGTTCCCGTCACGTTCCCGCCCCAACGCACCGTCCAGCGGATGGTCTCGGGCTTCCTCTCGCCCGGGCTCGACAAGGCAGCCTACCCCGACGAGTTGCGAGAAACGCTGTCGGGGATCGACTACCGGATCGACGTCAACGCGAAGCTCGGCCACGACGAGGACAAGACCGACTTCGTCGAGGACGCCCACGCGACGCTCGATGCCCGGTACGAGGCTTTCGACCACTACATCCGCGAGGACGACTGGGACCTCTTCTTCGGCGTCTTCATGACGACCGACCGGGTCAACCACTTCCTGTTCGAGGACTACGAGCGCGACGGCGAGTACTACGAGGAGTTCATGGAGTTCTACCGGAAGCTCGACGGGTACATCGGCAAGCTCCGCGAGAGCCTCGCCGACGACGTCACCCTCGTGATCGCGAGCGATCACGGCTTTACGACCCTCGACTACGAGGTCCACTGCAACCAGTGGCTCGCAGAGGAGGGGTGGCTCTCCTTCGAGGACGATGAGCACTCCGAGCTGAGCGACATCTCCTCGGACGCCCGCGCGTACTCGCTGATCCCCGGTCGCTTCTACATCAACCTCGAGGACCGCGAGCCACGGGGAAGCGTTCCCGAAGAGGAGTACGAGGCCGTCCGGGAGGAACTCAAAGCCGACCTCGAAGCGCTCGAGGGGCCAAACGGCGAGGCGGTCTGCGAGCGCGTCGTCGAGAAGGAGGACGCCTTCCGGGGCGACCACGACGACATCGCGCCCGATCTCGTGGCGATCCCGAACCACGGCTTCGACCTGAAGTCCGGCTTCAAGGGCCACGGCGAGGTCTTCGGAAAGGGCCCGCGAAACGGGATGCACAGCTTCGACAACGCGACGCTGCACGTCGACGGCGAGGCCGCAATCAACGACGCCAACCTCTTCGACATCGCGCCGACGATCCTCGACCTGATGGAGGTCGAGTACGACCGCGGGGAGTTCGACGGCGCGAGCCTCATCTGAGCGGGAAGCGACAGCCTACTTCAACCCTCGTCACGTAGGACGGGTATGCTCTATCGCGACCTCGACGGTAGCGAGGCCGAAAGCCCTGAAGACCTCCGCGAACAGTACGAAGCGGAGCTCGCCGAGGTACTCGAATCGGTCGGCGTCGAGGAGGCCGCCGCCGAAACGGGAATCGAGCGAGACAGGCTCGACGCGCTCGTCGCGGGCGAGGCGCCCGAGATCACCGTCGAGGAAGCTTGTGAACTCCTCGCGCTCTCCGAGGACGAGCCGGACGCCGAGATCGTTCGGGCAGAAGTCGAGGACCGTCTCTTACTAGGCATGACCACCGCCGTGCTCGACGTGGACACGATCGCCGCGAACATCCAGAGGGATCTCTCGGGCAAGGAGGTCCACCAGCGCGTCGAGGGCCGCGCGCCGATGACGCTCGCCGAGTACGCCGAGATCCACCAGTTCATCGGCGAGCGAAAGCGATGAGGGTCGCAATAGTGGGCTGTGGCTACGTCGGGCTGGAACTCGGCCGACAGCTCACCGCCCGCGGCCACGAGGTCTGGGGCGTCCGGCGCTCCGACGAAGGAATTACGGCGATCGAGGAGGCGGGATTTCGGAGTGTGCGGGCCGACCTCACCGACCTCGAGGCGCTCTCGCGCGTTCCGGACGCCGACGCGCTGGTCTTCGCCGCGAGTTCGGGCGGGCGTGGCGCGACGGCCGCCCGTGAGGTCTACGTCGAGGGGCTTCGGACCACCATCGAGCACTTCGCGGAACGTGCCGATCCCCCCGATCGTCTGGTTTATACCTCCAGTACCGGGGTCTACGGTGATCACGGCGGCGACTGGGTCGACGAACGAACCGAGATCGACCCGACCACCGAGAAGACACGCGTGCTTCGGGAGGCCGAGGAGATCGCGCTCGACTCGCTCATCACGGGGACCGTCGTGCGCTTTGCGGGGCTGTACGGCCCCGACAGGTATCGCCTCGAACGCTATCTCGAAGGGCCGGTCACCGAGGGGTACCTGAACATGCTCCATCGTGACGACGCCGCCGGGGTCGTCCGCTACCTGCTTGAGGAGGATCTCGTCCGCGGCGAGACGGTGCTGGCCGTCGACGACGAGCCCGTCGGCAAGTGGGGCTTTGCGGACTGGCTCGCAGACCAGTGTGACCTGCCCGAGCCGCCGAAGGAGACCAAAGAGGAGCGCCTCGCCGACGCCGAGCTCTCGGAGCCCGCCCGCCGGCGGATCCTCACGAGCAAGCGCTGCTCGAACGAGACGCTGCGTGAACTGGGCTACGAGTTCTCGTATCCGACGTTTCGGGAGGGGTATCGTGAGGCGGTCAAGGCCTATCCGAGCCGGTAGGACGGGCAGTATATCCCCCTCGCGCCGGTAGGGACTTCATGGCGACGGCAGACGGCACCTGGGCCTACCAGGACCGCTTCGGCGACGAGTTCGGCCGGACGTACTTCAGGCGCTTCGGCGACGGCGTGGTCTCCAGTCTCGGGCTCGGCACCTATCTCGGCGAGCCGACCGACGCGGTCGACGAACGGTATGAGGAAGCGATCACAACGGCGCTCGAAAGCGGCTGTAACGTGCTGGATACGGCGATCAACTACCGTCACCAGCGAAGCGAGCGGGTCGTGGGACGGGCACTCGAAGGGAGCGAGATCGACCGCGATGCGGTGCTCGTCGCGACGAAGGGTGGCTTTCTCCCGTTCGACGGTGAGCGTCCTGTCGATCCGGGCGCGTTCGTCCGAGAGGAGTACGTCGACCCGGGGATCGTCGCCCGCGAGGAGTTGGCGCGGGGCAGTCACTGCATCGCGCCGGACTTCATCGAGGACCAACTGGATCGGTCCCTCGAAAACCTCGGGATCGGGACGGTCGACCTGTACTACGTCCACAACCCGGAGACACAGTTGGAAGCCCGCTCGCGCGAGGCGGTCTACGATCAGTTGGAGGAAACGTTCGCCCGGCTCGAGGAGCGCGTCGCGGCAGGTGACCTCCGGTACTACGGGGTCGCGACGTGGGACGCCTTTCGGGTCCGGTCCGAACACGAGAACTTCCTCTCGCTGCCCGAGATCGCCTCGCGGGCCCGGTCGGCGGCCAAGGCGGCGGGAAACACCGCGACCCATCTCCGCGCCATCCAACTGCCCTTCAACGTCCACATGGCCGACGGGTTCACCGTCGCGGCCCACGAGGGGGCCGAGGGGGCCGAAAGCGCGCTCTGGTTCGCCCAGAAGGCGGGGCTGAACGCCTTCGCGAGCGCGAGCCTCGGACAGGGCCGGCTCGCTTCGGGGCTGCCGGAGGCGGTCGCCGAGCGATTGGAGGGTGAGTCGGCGGTCCAGAAAGCAATCAACTTCGCGCGCAGCGCGCCGGGGGTGACGAGCGCGCTGGTCGGGGCGAGCGATCGAGAACACGTCCGCGAGGACCTCGACGCCTGCCGGTTCGACCCCATGGGTGCCGACGCCTTCGATTCGGTGTTCGAGTGATCTCCCCGACGGCTCGACTCGACCGCGGAGACGGCAACCCCGACGCGTTCCGAAAGGGTTGCCACCGAGCCGCGTCTCGGTAGCGGTAGTGACCCGGAGCCGGCTGTTCGTCTCGTTGTGCTCGCTGGCGTTCCTCGTCAACCTCGTTCGCGTGGTCTACGCGCCGCTCGTCGAGCCGCTGCAAGCCGCCTTTTCGGTGGGGCCCGGTACCATCGGGCTGGTCGTCACCCTCGTGTGGACCGGTAGCGCGCTTCCCCGGATCCCGATCGGCTACCTCCTGACGATCGTCCCGCGCCACCGGGTCGTCCTGTTGGCGGGCGCGACCCTGACGATATCGTCGTTGCTCGCCACCTTTGCGAACTCCGTTCTCACGCTCGCGCTGGGTGCCTTTCTGATCGGGACCGCGACGAGCGGGTACTTCGTCGCCGCGAACCCGCTGATCAGCGAGCTCTAC
Organism: Halalkalicoccus subterraneus; assembly: GCF_003697815.1. Lineage (NCBI taxonomy): Archaea > Methanobacteriati > Methanobacteriota > Halobacteria > Halobacteriales > Halalkalicoccaceae > Halalkalicoccus > Halalkalicoccus subterraneus. The sequence continues at coordinate 4,863 of NZ_RDQG01000035.1, forward strand.
ACCGGGCAGATCGGGCGGATGATCGGGATCCACGGCGCGGTGATCCAGGTGGCCGCCGTGATCGCCGCGCCGCTGGTGACGCTCGCGCTGTTGGTCTCCTGGCGGCTCGTCTTCGCCCTGATCGCGCTCGGAGCGCTCGTTGCGACGCTCGTGCTCTACCGGATCGCGAAACGGACCGACCTCCCCGTCGCGAGCGGGGTCGACCGCGATTTCCTGGGGGCGATCCGCGGCGAGTGGCGACTCATCGCGCTCGGGGTCGTGGTCTTCGGCGCGACGAGCTTCGTCTGGCAGGGCGTGTTCAACTTCTACCCCTCCTACATGGAGACCGCCCGCGGGTTCGATCCGGGGCTGTCGCGCAACCTGCTGACGGTGGCCTTCGCCGCCGGCGTGCCCGCCTTCTGGGTCAGCGGGAGCCTCGTCGACCGCCTCCCGACGCTGCCGTACCTGCTCGCTGTCATCGGCTCGTTCATCGTCTGTGTCCTGTTGTTGACGGTGACGAACGGCCTGCACGGGATCGTCGTCCTGAGCGCGATCCTCGGCTACGCCATCCACAGCATGTTCCCCGCGGCCGACACCTTCTTGCTCTCGTCGTTCCCCGACGAACACCGCGGCGGCGCGTACGCCACCTTCAGCGGCGGGATGATGTTCGGACAGGCACTCGGAAGCTGGTTCGTCGGGGCGCTCGTCGAGTACGGGATCCCCTACGATACGGTGTTCCAGGGGCTCGCGCTCGGGCTCGTGGTTCCCATCACGGCGGTGACGGTGTTGGGCGCGACGAACCGGCTTCCGGCCGCCATCGACGCGTAACCGCCCGCTTTTACCCGCTCGCCCGAAGGGCCACTCGATGGAGTACGTCCAAGAGCGGGTCACGACGCTCCACGACCTGACGGGTCACACCCCCGACGCGCCCGTCGACCGCGCCGCCGTCATCGTCCCGATGACCGACCGCGAATACGCCGGACACGCCCCCGAACGCACGCTTTCGGTACTCGAAGGCGTTTCGCCCGCCCGCGTGATCGTCCCGCTTCGCGCACCCGCCGAACGCGTTCCCGCCTTCAAGTTGTGGCTCTCGGGGTTCGACCTCGAGACGACCATGTTGTGGTGTAACGCGCCCGAGGTCGACCGCCTGCTCGCGGAGCACGGCGTCGACCGGAGGGCGGGCAAGGGGCGGGACGTCTGGCTCGCCCTCGGGCTCGCCGCCCGCGAGGAGTTCGTCGCGGTCCACGACGCGGACGTGGCGAGCTACGACGCCTCGCAGGTTCCCCGACTGCTCGCGCCCCTCGCACTCGACAACGAGTTCGCGTTCTCGAAGGGGTACTACGCTCGCGTCGAACGCGGCCGGCTCTACGGACGGCTGTTTCGGCTCCTCTACGAGCCGCTGGTCGCGACGCTCGCCGACCGCCACTCTCACCCGCTCCTCGATTACGTGGGTGCGTTTCGCTACGCGCTGGCCGGCGAGATGGGGTTTCGCGCCGACCTCGCGCGCGAACTCCGCCTCCAGCCGGCGTGGGGGCTCGAAACCGGGCTGCTCGGGGAGACCTTCTCGCTCGCCGGCTTCGAGGGGACCGTGCAGGTCGATCTGGGGGTTCACGAACACGACCACCGCGCGGTGAGTGGGCCCGGCGGACTCGCCGGCATGAGCGAGCACGTCGCGGGCGCGCTGTTTCGCGCGCTCGCCGAGCGGGGGGTCGACCCCGAGTTCGCGACGCTCCCCGAGCGCTACCGCGAGCGCGCGGTCGAGTTCGTCGAGAGCTACGCCGCCGACGCCGCGTTCAACGGCCTCGACTTCGATTCGGGGGCCGAACGCGCACAGGTCGACGCCTACGCCGAGGCGATCACACCCCCGAGGGGCGACGACCGCCTGCCCGCGTGGGCCGATATCGACCTCGAACCCGAGACGGTCGTGAACGCGAGCAGCCGGTCGATAGACGGATTGTAACTACCGCCGCTCGCGTTCGAGGCGCTCGCGTGCGTGCCCGATGCTCGAATCGAGCCGCGGGTCTTTGCTGAGTCGCCACTTCCCTTCCTCGTGTTCGACCCGTCCCGCCGATTCGAGGTCGGCCAACCGGTCGCCGACCGCCGCGGGAGCGCCGTCGAGCAGGTCGGCGATCCGCCCCGTGGTAGCCGGGTCGGCCTCGCGGACCGCAGTGAGGATCGCGGTGTCGTCCATACTGGGGGGACGGAAGTATGGACGAAAACCGTTTGGCTGGGGTTCTTTGTCCGGGCGGTCGATGGCCGGGTATGCTCACGGACGACGAACTCGCGGGGATCTGTGACCTCTTCGGCGCGCTCACGCGCGAGGAGCTCCGGGAGGCACGGAGCGAACTCGCCTTCCGGCGGGGACGGGAGGCAGGTCCCGAAGACCGGATCGAGGCGGCGATCGAGTCCTACGCGCTGGTCGAGTTCGACGGGCTGGTACTCGCGGGTCCGGCGGCGTTCCCGACGCTGCCCGAGGGCGCGGGCGACCTGCCCCACATCCTCGATGTCCCGGAACGCGAGGTCGACCGGGAGGCGCTCGGCGAGGCGGTGCTCGACAGGCTGTCGACGGAAGACGCGGCAATCGCCCGCGAGGTGAGCTACGACGTCGAGGCGTGGGCCCCGGTCGACGCGAGCCGCGCTCGCGACGGCGAGCAAGAACGGCTATAGTGCCGGGGCCGATAGACCAACCAATGGACCTCAGTCGGGTTCGGGAGCGGACGCCGCGACGGGTCACCGACGAGGACCGGGTCGCGGCGGTGCTCGTCCCCGTCGTTCGCCGGTCGGGCGAGCCACACCTGCTGTTCACCAAACGGGCTGACGACCTGCCGGACCACCCCGGTCAGATGAGCTTTCCCGGCGGCGGGCGCGAGACGTTCGACGCGGACATCTACGCGACCGCGCTGCGCGAGGGCCACGAGGAGATAGGGCTGCGCGAGAGCGAAGTCGAGTTCGTCGGCCAACTCGACGACATCCGGACGGTGACGGGCTACTCGATCACGCCCTTCGTCGTCGAGATCCCCGACCGGAGCTACGAACCGGACGACCGCGAGGTCGCAGAGATCGCCGTCCTCCCGATCGCGGGGCTCACCGCCGAGGCGAACCACGAACTCGAACGCCGCGAGCACCCCTACTACGGCGAGATCGTCATCCACTACTTCCACGTCGACGGATACACCGTCTGGGGGGCAACAGGGAGAATCCTCGTCCAGCTGCTCGAACTCGCTACCGAGTGGCGCGCGCCCGAACGCCTCGACCCCGAATCCTACGGGTAGTCGCGCGGAACGACACGCTTTTGCGGGCGAGCGCCCCTATCGGGTGTATGATCGAATCGACGGCAGACGGGCTCGCGGAGCGGTCCGCGGGCGGTCGCGTTCCGACCCGATCGTGAACCCCGGTTTGGAGGGGACGATGATGGACGGTGAGCGCGTCGCCCGGACGGGGATCGACGCCGCCGCGCTCAAACCCGCCGAGTGCGACGTCTCTCGGGGAGTCGACCTCCCCTTCGACACGCTCGTCATCGACTACGAGGGTCGGGACCACCTCCCCGACCGGCGCACGCTCGAAACGCTCGCCACCGAGACGGACGTGTATCTCACGACGCCCGTCCGCGCCGAGGGGTTCGACCCGCTGGGCGACGACTCGCTTCTGGACGAACTTCCCCGGAATACGAGAAGGGTGCTCGTTGCGGGCCACGGCGCCTATCTGAGCGAGGAGGAACGGGCGAAGCCGATCGCACCGCGGATGGGCGCGGCGACCGGGCACGCACCCGAGGCGTGGGTCGGCACCGAGGGCGTCGAGCGCCTCGCGCTCGCGACGGGCGCGCCGCAGTTCGAACTGCTCGGTCGTTCGACCGAGCGCGATCTCCGGGCGCTTCGGGCCGCGGGCTTCTCGGGCGAGGTCGCCGTCTACGCGCCGACCGTACTCACCGAAGACCCCGACGAGGTGCTCGACGCGCTGGGGGCGTACGTCGCCCGGCGACGGCCGGTCGCCCGAGCGCTGCCCGAGGGCGCGCCGACGGACGCGGACGCGACCGGCCGCGCCCGCGAGGTGCTGCTGGCCGCAAGCGACGACTTCGCGCTCGTGGGGCCCCCCGAAGCGGTTCGCGAGCGGGTCGAGGGACTCAAATCGGCCGGCGCGGACAGGGTCGTCGGCTACCCCGCTCGCGGGATCGAGGAGTTCCTGCCGGCGAACACGACACTCCGGTAGCCGCGACCGTGAGACGAATCGCGGTGATCGGCGCCGGTGCGGTCGGGCTGACCGCCGCCTTCGACCTCGCGACGGCGGGCGAGGACGTGACCGTCTTCGAGCGCGGCGCGGTCGCCACGGGCAGTACGGGCCGAGCGGCGGGCCTGCTCTACGACGCCTATGCCGAGGACATCGACGCCGCGATCGGCCGGCGAGCGATCGAGCGCTTCCGCGAGTTTTCGGGTTCGGGTGGTTTCGAGTTCCACGAGACGCCCTACGTCTGGTTCGCCCACACGGACGACGAGCGACGGGCCGGCGCGATCCGCGAGCAGGTCGTCGGGATGCGCGCGCATGGGGTCGACGTCGAACTCCTCGAAGACGGTCAACTCGCTGATCTCGCACCCGACCTCGACACCGCCGATATCGGTCTGGCGGCCGTTTCTCGCAACGCGGGCTGGACCGAACCGGCGACCTATGCGACGCTACTGGCCGAGCGGGCACGCGCGGCTGGCGCGGAGATCCGCACGTACACCCCCGTCTCGCTCGCCGAGGGCGGACTCCGGTCGACGGCGATTACGAACCGTTCGGGACGGTGGTCGTCGCGGCGGGCGCCCACACGAAACGGGTCCTCGAGGAAGCGGGCCGCCCGATCGCGATGAAACCCTATCGTGTGCAGGCGCTCGTCCTCGACGCCGCGCTCGAGACGCCGATGGGCTACGACGCGACCGCCGGGTTTTACTTCCGACCCCATCCCGACGGGCTGCTCGTGGGCGACGGCACCGAGGCGGTAGAGAGCGATCCCGACGAGTGGGACCGGGAGGCCGACGAGACGTTCGTCGCGTCGGCGCTCGCCCGGACGAGCGGCCGGTTCGACCTCCCGGAGTCGGCCGTCGAACGCGCGTGGGCGGGGCTGTGTACGGCGACGCCCGACGGAAACCCCTTACTCGGCTGGCTCTCCTCGGACCTGTACGTCGCGACGGGCTGGCAGGGCCACGGCTTCATGCGCGCGCCGGCGATCGGAGAACGGATCGCACGGGAACTGCGTGGCGGGTCGGGGATCGACGCCTTCGACCCGACGCGAGTCGACGGCGACGAGGAGTTCCCGATCGTCGAGGGGTCGTCGTTTTAGTTACCGCTCGGTTCGTCGCCGTCGTCGATCCCGTCCGGAGCGTCGCTTTCGGGCTCGTCGTCGGTGGACGTCTGGGCCCCGATGTCGATCGGCGCGCCGTCCTCGTCCTCGATCGTGACCGTCGTCGCCTCGTCGTCGCCCTTCGGGATCCGGACGTGAAGCGTGCCGGCGTCCTTCAGCGTCGCAGTGGCGCGCTCGGCGTCGATCGACGCGTCGTCGGGAAGCCTGATACGGCCGTCGAGCGAGAGGCCGCGGCCGGGCAGGCGCATCTCGAAGCCGTCATGGAACTCCCGGAACCGCTCCAGGCGAACGCGGACCTCGCCGTTGACGAAGCGCACCTGTACGTCGCCGGCCGACACCCCGGGCGCATCGAAGATCGCGAGGTAGGCCTCGTCGCTTTCGAGCAGGTCGACGGCGAGCGGTCGGGACTCCTGGACGCGGCTCGCGACCCGACCGACGCTTTCCGCGACGCGGTTGCCGACGGATCGGCCGATCTCCCAGACCTTCATGGTCACAGTTCGACGGCCTCCAGACAGTCGACGCCGCCGCAGTACGGGCACGCGAAGTCCTCGACCCCGACGTCATCGGGCATGTCGTAGGTGTAGTGGAGTTCGAACATATCGATTTCACAACCGTCGTCCGTACAGACGACTTCGAGCGTCGCGGGCATGAATACGTATAGCGGCGCGGCAACCATCAATGTCGTGGGTGGGGACTAAGTGTGCGCCTACCGACCGCTCGATATGCGAGTCGGGATCATTGCCGATACCCACGACAACGTCGCGGCGATCGAACGCGCGACCGATTTGTTTCGCGAACAAGGAATCGAGACCCTGATCCACTGCGGCGACTTCATCGCTCCGCCCGTCTTGCCCTTCTTCGAGGGATTCGAGCTCCATGGCGTACTCGGGAACAACGACGGCGAGGTCGCGGGCCTCGAATCGGGCTTCGAGGCGATCGGGGGCGAACTCCACGGACGCTTTGCCGACCTCGAACTCGGCGGGAAGCGTTTCGCGGTACTTCACGGCGAATCGAAGGAGGAGGTCGAGGGATACGCCGAATCGGGCGAGTACGACTACGTTTGCTACGGCCACCACCACGAGCGCGAGGAGCGGACGGTCGGCGACACGGTCGTACTCAACCCCGGCGCACACTTTCCGACCGTGCCCGAGGACCACCGGTCGATCGCGATCCTCGACACCGAGGGCGACGTCGAGTTCCATCGGGTATAACGGCTTTTGTCGCTCGGGGCGATAGGGAGGGTATGACCGACCCCTCCGAGCTCTCGGTGACGCTCGTCGACGGCTACGTCGACGAGCCGGCACACTTCGGGGTTCCACCCTATATCTCGACGTACCCGCGGTACACGGCCGGCGCGCTCGTCGACGCGGGCGTTCTCCCCGAGAACGTCACCTACCACACGATCGACGAACTGCGCGAAGAGAAGGGGAAGTGGCGCGACGTCGAGGACGCGGACCTCATGGTCTACATCGGGGGAATGACCGTCCCGGGGAGCTACGTCGGCGGCACGCCCGCCGAACCCGACGAAGTGAAGAAGCTCGCGTGGGTCTCTCGGGGGACCAGCCTGATGGGCGGGCCCGTGAAGTTCGGCGTCGGCGAGGAGAACGCCGGGGCACAGGACATGGAGCGAAAGGACCTCGACTATGACTTCGTCGCGAAGGGCGACGTCGAGGCCGCCGCCCACGACCTCGTGGAGTCGGGGCTCGAAGGGTTCAACAACCGGATGCGAGATAATAGAGAAATCGACCGCTGGGCGAGGGATGGTGCGTTCGTGATCGAACAGCACCCCAACCATCCCGACTACCTCATCTGTGAGATGGAGACCTCGCGGGGCTGTGCGTATCGGTGTTCGTTCTGTACCGAACCGCTGTACGGCGATCCCGCGTTCCGGAGCGCCGAGAGCGTGGTGAGCGAGGTCTCGAACCTCGCCGACCGGGGCGCCCGGCACTTCCGACTGGGCCGGCAGGCCGACATCCTCGCCTTCGGCGGCGACGGCGAGGCGCCCAACCCCGACGCTCTCAGGGAGCTTTACGGTGGCATCCGCGAGGCGGTGCCCGACCTCGAAACGTTACATCTCGACAACATGAACCCGGTGACGATCGTCGAGTACCCCGAGAAATCGCGTGAGGGGATCCGAATCATCGCCGAGCACAACACGCCCGGGGATACGGCGGCGTTCGGATTGGAGAGTGCGGACCCCGTCGTCCAGGAGGAGAACAACCTACTCGTCACCGCCGAGGAGTGTCTGGAGGCGGTGCGCGTGGTCAACGAGGAGGGCGGGTGGCGACCCGGGGAAAAACCGGGAACAGGGCCGTCGCACGGCGAGAGCGCGGGAAACCGTCTGCCGAAACTGCTTCCGGGGATCAACCTCGTCCACGGCCTGATGGGCGAGCGCCCGGAGACCTACGAGCACAACAAGCGCTTTCTCCACGACCTCTACGACGAGGGGTTGATGGTCCGCCGGATCAACATCCGGCAGGTGATGGCGTTTGCGGGCACGGAGATGGCCGAAACCGGTGCGGACATCGCCCGCGAGCACAAGGAACGGTTCAAGCCCTACAAGCGCGAGGTCCGCGAGGAGATCGACAACCCGATGTTGAAACGGGTCGCCCCCGCCGGCACCGTCTTGGAGGACGTCCACATGGAGTACCACGACGAGGGGACGACCTTCGGCCGACAGTTGGGTACCTACTCGCTGCTGATCGGGGTACCGGGCGAGTACGAACTGGGGAGTTCGATGGACGTGGCGATCGTGGATCACGGTTATCGATCGGTGACGGCGGTGCCGTACCCCCTCGACGTCAACGGCGCGACGATGAACGAACTGACCGCGGTGCCGGGGATCGGGAAGTCCACGGCGGGCGACATCGTCGTCGGACGGCCCTACGACTCGGCCCGCGAGGCCGGCGAGAAGGCGGGTGTGGACCTCTCGCGGTTCGCCTGATCACATGTAGCCGAGATCGCGCAGCCGCCCCATCAGGTCCTCCTTGTCCTGGGCGCGGCCCGCGCGCTCGGTCGTCCCGTCGAGGTCTTGGAGCCATGCGGGGCGGTCGTCGCTTCTCGCCGAGCCGCGCTCGCTGCCCAGCGAGCGAAACCCCTCGAAGTACTTGGGTCCCACCGGTAGGTCTGACGGCTCGACGCCCGGCGGGAGGTCGTCGTCGTCCTGTGGGACGTGACCCGAGGGATAGTTCCCGACCGCGTCCGGCACGACGTGGTTCCACATCGTGTCCCAAACGGCCCGCTCGTCGAACTGGAGGATCGAGTGGACCCGGTCGTGGGGTGGATACTTCTCCGAGTCGTGGCGCGGACTGAAGAACGTCTCGTCGGCCCGTGCTTCCTGTTCGTCCCAGCGCACGCCCGAGAAGACCCCGTCGAATCCTTTCTCGCGGATGATTCCGTTGAGCGCGACGGTCTTCAGCAGGTGGTTGCCCTCGTAGCTGTCGGCACTGAACGTGAAGGTCTCGCCCTCGTAGTCGAGTCGCTCGCGAAGCTCGCGGCGGGTCTCCTCGCCGAGCGCGTCGAGGGGGACCTCGTCGCCGGGGTCGGCATCCAGCGCCGCGAACTCCTCGTTTCGCGCGTAGACGAGATCGAGATCCCACTCGTCGGCCCACCGCTCGACGAACGCGCGCACATCGGGGAAATGCTCGAAGTGGTCGATGAAGACCACGGGCGGGAGTTCGAGGTCGAACTCGCGGGCAACCTCGCGGACGAAGTAGAGCACGAGCGTCGAGTCCTTCCCGCCGGTCCACATCACCGTCGGATTCCGATACTCCTTGAGGGCGACGTGGGTGATCTCGATCGCTTTGTCGATCTTCGCGTCGAGCGTCGGGTAGTCCGCGGGCCCCTCGCCCGCGCCGTCCGTGTACTCGATGTCGAGATACGTCGGGAATTCATCCATTACCGACCGGTGACGGGCCGAGGCGTAATTTATGTTGGCGATACCGTCTCCCGGTCGTAGCCCGGCAGGTCGCGCGAACAGGCGAGCAGGGGCGACGAGGCGGGGGCGAAAAACGCACGAACCGGTCGTCGGTTCAGTCGGCCGCGGCGGGCTGGGCCTCGACCCGATCGAGGACCGTCGAGAGCCACGCCGGCAGGTCGGCGGGATACCGAGCGGTGATCAGGTTGTCGTCGACGACACACTCCTCGTCGACGAACGTCGCGCCGGCGTTCTCGATGTCGACCTGGATCGCCCAGAAGCCGGTGGCTTCGCGATCCTCCAGAATATCGGCGCTGATCAGCAGCTGGGCGCCGTGACAGACCGACGCGATCGGCTTGCCGCTCTCGTCGAACTCCCGGACGAGGTCGATCGACTCCTCGGCCTCGATCCGGAGGTCCTCGGGAGCGTTGCCGCCCGGCACGACCAAGAGATCGTAGTCTGACTCGCTGGCGTCCGCGATGGAGAGGTCGGCGTCCATCTCCTCGCCGATCTTTCCCGTGACACTTTCGCCGTCGGGCGTGGCGATCTCCATCCCGATCCCCGCCTCCTGCAGGCGGTAGTACGGGTAGATCAGCTCGCTGTCCTCGAACCCGTCGGTGGTGACGATAAGCGCGTCCATAGCGCTCACAGGTATGGCCGCCAGCCACGAAACGTCCCAGGTAGCAATGGCGCGGTCTTTATACCGTTCTGCCACTATGTCTCCCGTTCGCACGCAACAATATCACCGTCGTTTATTCTCAAATGGATATATATTTCTCGAGTGCATAGATGCGGCGATGACGGAGACCGGCTTCGCGCCGCGGACGTACGAGGACATCCCCGAGGAGCATCGCCCGTCGCTCGGACAGGCGCTCGTCCCGGTCGTTGGAATGATCGCCTTTCTCCTGATTGGGTCGGTCGGGTTCGGGCTCGATCCGCACATGCCGCTGTTGTGGGGTTGTGTGCTGACCGGATTGGTGGGAAGATACTGGCTCGGCTACACGTGGGACGAGCTCTTCGAAGGGATCTCGGCCGGGCTGACGATGGGGATTCAGGCGCTTCTCATCCTCTTCGTGATCTACATGCTCATCCCCGTTTGGATCGGCTCGGGGACGATCCCCGGGCTGATCTACTACGGGCTGGGGTTGCTCACGCCGACCGTCTTCCTCCCGGCGGCCGCGCTGATCGCGGCCGTTTCCGCCTTCTCGATCGGGTCGTCCTGGACCACCGCCGCAACGTTGGGCGTTGCACTCATGGGAATCGGCGGGGGGCTCGGGGTGCCGGCACCGATGACCGCCGGAGCCGTGTTGACGGGCGCATACACCGGCGACAAGATCACGCCGCTTTCGGACACCACGAACCTCGCCGCCGCGGTGACGAACACCGACCTGATGGAACACGTCAACACCATGCGCGTCGGCACCGGGCTCGCACTGGTGATCGCGCTCGTGATCTACGCCGTCCTCGGGCTGCGGATTTCGGGGACCATCCCCACAGGGCAGGTCGAAACCATTCGGACGGGCATCCTCGCGGGCTACGACGTCTCCCCGCTCGTGTTCGTGCCGCTGGTCGCGACCTTCGGGCTCGCGCTTGTGGGCTATCCCGCGCTGCCGACGCTGGTCGGGGGCGTCTTCGCCGGCGTCGCGACCATGCTGTTGGTTCAGGGAACCGGCTTCGCGGAGGCATGGCAGATCGCCCAGGCCGGCACCGCGCCCGCGACGGGCACCGAACTAGTCGACGACCTGCTCGCAAGCGACGGACTGAACGGTTCCGCGTGGACGGTCTCGATCGTCGTCGTCGCCCTCTCGCTGGGTGGCCTGCTCGAAAAGACGGGGACGCTCGCCGCGCTCGCGAACGGGATCGAGGGGCTCATCGAGAGCGTCGCCGGGCTCACCGTCAGTACCGGCGTGATGGCCTTCGCGATGAACGGGCTCGCGGGCCAGCAGTACATGAGCATCGTCATCCCGTCGATGACCTTTCGGGGGGTCTACGAGGAGTTCGGCCTCGAGAGCAAGAACCTCTCGCGGGCCGTCGAGGCCGCCGGGACCACCACCAGCGTGCTGATCCCGTGGAACGCCGGCGGTGCGTTCATGACCGCGACCCTCGGGATCTCGCCGCTCGCGTACGGCCCGTACTACCTCTTGGGCTTCCTCTCGCCCGCGATCCTTTTCGTCATGGGGCTGACCGGCTGGGGGATCACCTACGAGGACGATTCGAGCGAGGATCGCGGACCGGCGCCGAAGCAAGCGCTCGCCGACGGCGACTGAGACCGCCGAGCCGACGAGATCGCGGCCGCCGCCATCAGAGCAAGCGGTTTCGGACCTTCGGGACGCGGTGTAGCTGGAAGGCTGGGAGCGGATCGCTGAGAGGATCGGCGGAAGGAAGCTAACGATCGCCCGCGAGCAAGCGACAGCGCGTGAGTGGTAGAGCGCTGAGTGATCGAAGGGAACGAAGCGCGCTTTTGGTGTAGGTTTTGCCGAGGGAGCGCACCGTAGGTGCGCGACCGCAGCGCAAAAGGTGCGTTCCTAGTACTTCGCCTCGGCGCCGGCCGTCTCGTAGACCCGATCCATGATCGCGTCGCGCTCGCGCTGCCAGCCCGCAAGCGCCGAGGGCCGATCCGGATAGCGCTCGTAGTGATTCAACAGCTCGTCGGCGACCCGCTTCGTCCTGTAGAAATCGAGGATCGTCCCCCAGTGGCCGAAGCTGTCCATCGCGGCCCGGAGTTTCAACTTCAGCCCGAAGTCCGTACTACCCGAATAGAGCGCTTCGGCCAGGTTTTCGCCGGGCAGCGAGGCGAGCAGGCTCGTCAGATCCGAGACGTCGCCGGCGGTCGCCATGATGTTGTAGACGTCGAGGGCGGCATACCGACCCCCGTAGTGGTCCATCACGCGCTCGTTGTAGTCCCACAGCATCGCCTCGCTCACGTCGCCGGCCTCTAGTGCGCGGATCGCCTGTTCGCCGGCGTATTCGCCGGCGTATGCGGCGCCGGCGATCCCGCCGCCGGTGGTCGGGTTGACGTGGCCCGCCGAGTCCCCGACGGCCATGAACCCGGGCGCGACCGCCGAGTCGTACGGTCTGCGGGTCGGCAGCGCGGCCCCGAGCTTGTCCTCGACTGTGGCACCCTCGAACTCCGGGCGGGTCGCCAGATCCGCCTTGAGGTCGTCGACCAGTTTCATCGGCTCCTCGTTCATCTGGAAGCCCACGCCGGCGTTGATCTCCGTCCCCGTTCGCGGGAAGTACCAGAGGTAGCCGGCGGCGCGCTTGGTCGGCTTGAAGACGAGCGCGTCCTTCCACTCGACTTCCTCCTCGACGTGGACGATCTCCCGGTAGGCCGAACAGAACTGCGAGTAGGTGACGTTCGTATCGAAGGTCGAGTTCGAGAGGTCGGCCTTGTCCTGCAGGATCGACAACGCGCCCGCCCCGTCGATGGTGAGGTCGGCCTCGACGGTGAGGCTCTCGCCCTTGCGGCGAGCCGTCACGCCCGCCACCCGAGTGCCGTCCTGAAGGACGTCCTGGACGACGGTGTCGTACGAGAACTCGACGCCCGCCTCGCTTGCCGCACGGAGCAGTGCCCTGCCGTACTCCCAGCGGTCGATCACCGCGAGTTCGCCCGGTACCGGGATCTCGAGGACGCTGTCGTGTTCGGGCAACTCGAAGCGACCGTGATCCACCTCCGTGTTGGTCATCGCGGGTTCGAGTGTGGATTTCGGGATCGCATCGGGGAACGCGTCCGCGCCCTTCAGCGCGTCCCCACAGGCTATGTGGCCCGCCTCCTCCTCGGTTTTGCGTTCGAGGACGAGCACGTCGTAGCCCGCGTTCGCGATCGTCGCCCCCGCATAACAGCCCGCCGTGCCGGCCCCCACGATGGCGACATCGCAGTCTCGTCTACTCATACCTCGACTGGCCGCGCGACGGGCAAAACACTTTATCTCCGGTCGTGTCGCCGACGGAACGACCGAATTCGACCTAAAGCGTTTTGCACGAGTTGGCTGTAGAACGGGTATGACGACCCACACCGTCGAGTTCGTCGGCACGGGGGAGACGATCGAGGTCACCGACAAGCAGACGATCCTCTCGCGGTGTCTCGAAGAGGGGATCGCCCAGGAATACTCCTGTCGGGTCGGGATGTGTCTCGCCTGTACCGCCGAGATCGTCGAGGGCGAGGTGACGCAACCTGCCGCCCGCGGGATCACCGAGGAGGAAAAAGAGCGCTTCGCGCTGACCTGCATGGCCCGTCCGCAGTCGGATCTAAAACTCGATCGCGGGAAGTATCCCCCGAGTATCGCCGCGGACGAGGGGGCGAACCACACCGTCAACGGCTCGGCCGTCGCCGACGACGATTAGTCGTCCTCCTGCCGGCGGATCGCTGCGACGGTGTTCTGGATGTACTTGATCGCCGTCGCGACCGACATCAGGCCCCCCATCAGCGACTGCTGGCTCGCGCCGTCGGCGTAGATGCGGTGTTCGAACTGGATCGAATCGAGGGTCGGGAATTCCGTCGAGGCCCCCTCCTCGTCGAGAAACGTATAAAATCCGGGTGTCGCCGCGAACACCGGCCCGATGCGCGCGAGCAGTTCGTAGCGCTGGTCGGGGTCGGCGACCACCGCCGCGGTGCGCTCGGTGTCGAACGCCGCCCGGCCGACGACCCGCAGCGGGCCCCACGTGTCCTCCTTGATCACGTTCAGCGGGATGTGCGAGAGGCGACACTGAACGCTGAACGACGCCTCGTTGTCCGTCGTCCGCTCGACGTCCTGAACCACGCGGTCGTCGAGCCACTTTTCGACCTGCTCGGCGGTGATGTCGTCGACCATGCCGAGCGTTCGCGGGCGAGCGGTATAGGGATCGGTGTTGCAGATGCCGTCCCGTCGCCCGGGCAAGGGCTAACCACCCGCGGTGCCTATTCGAACCATGGCACGGGTCGACCAGCTGTTCATCGCGCGGGAGGACTCGGCTCCGATGGAGTCGAGAGATTGGATCGAGGCCGTCGAGGGCGGGTTGGCGGGCGATCGCTACTGCACGGGCAAGGGGTACTACTCCCCGTTCGACGTCTGTGAGGTGACGCTGATCGCGGGCGAGGCGATCGACGAAATAGTGGACGAATTCGACATCGACCTCTCCGATGGTCGCCACCGCCGCAACGTCGTCACCCGCGGGGTCGAGGTCCACGATCTGCTGGGCACGACTTTTTCGGTCGGCGAGGCGACCCTGCGGGGAACGCGCCCGCGCCCGCCGTGCGCTCACGTCGAGCAGGTCGCCGGCGAGGAGGGCGTCGCCCGTGCGCTGAAGAACAAGCGCGGCGGGGTCTGTGCGGAGGTCGTCGATCCCGGTCGGATCGGGGTCGACGACGAAATCGAGGTGCTCGAACCCGACGCCCGGACGATGGGCCGGAAGATCGTCGACAGGCTGGGGTTCTAGTTCTCGGGAAAGATGCTCTCGGGAACGAACGCGGTGACGGTCCAGTTGGGCGCGTCGACGACCTCGCTGAGTTTCAGGTCGACCGCCGCCGAGCAGAGGATGTACGCCTCCCCGCGGGTCAGATCGCGCTCGCGTTCGAGGTGCTCGATCATGTGCAAGATAGCCAGCTTCGTCGCCTCCATCAGGTCGTCGCTGATCCCCGTCGTGCCGTACATCGGTTCGTCCTGGCCAGTGGCGGTAAACGGCCCCGTCGTCTCCAACTGGGGCTGAGCGAAGCCGGCGTCCTTCTTCAGACCGAACCGTGCGGTGACGAACATCGGCGCCTCGATTCCCGTCACACAGACCTCGCCGTCGCCCTGTGCGACGTGGCAGTCGCCGGTCGAAAATAACGCTCCCTCGACCTCGACGGGAAGATAGACCGTCGAACCGGCGGTCATCTGCTTGACGTCCATGTTCCCGCCAACGTCGCGCGGCGGGAGGGTGTCGTGCTCGCCCGGTTTGGCGGGCGCGGTGCCGATCGTCCCCGGGAACATGTCCACTGGGATCTCGATCCCGTCGACGAACTCGGCGGTCTCGTCATCCAGATCCCAGACGTGCAGTCCCGCCTCATCGAACTCCTCGGGCAGGAGTCCGAGCCCCATCTCGCCGGGCATAAAGCCCGTGAATCCCCAGCCCTTGTGCTCGAAGTCGAGCAGTTCGACGACCAGCGCGTCGCCTGGCTCGGCGCCCTCGATTTCGACGGGTCCCGTCAGCGGGTGGACCGGGTCGAAACTGGCGTTCGCGAGGTCCTCGACGTCCGAATCGGGGCCGACCTGCCCGTCGAGGGCGTCCCGGCACTCGAAGCGCACGACTTCGCCCGGTTCGACGGTCAGCACGGGATCGAGGGAGTTGTCCCACGCGTTGTGGATGTTTCCGTCGGCGTCGCTCAGTTCGTGGTCGACCTCGTAGTCGTCAGATGTCATGACAACGGGTTCCACGCGCGGACGGGCGATAAAGTCACGTGTGGCGGCGAGCGGGATCGGCGGACGGACCGGGGCGATCCCGTTCTACCGGAAGTGACGAGTTCGATACAGCGCGGATGGCGAGTATTTATAAATCACGGTACGGTGGACCAAGGCATGGAAGAGAGCACGACCAGACGGCGGTTTTTGACGGCAGTGGGCACGACGGCGACGGGAATCGGGTTCGCCGGGACGGCAAGCGCCTCGGACACCTCGAGGGGAACGAGTGCGCGGTAGGCGGCGTTCAACGTGATCGAACTGGAGACCGAGCAGGTCCAGCAGCCGGGCGACGAGCAGGCCGAGGCCGCCGCTCGAATCGTTCAGGAGGTCCGCCCGGACGTGCTCGTCGTCAACGAACTCACCAACGACCTTCAGGAGGGGAAGTACACCGACACCGCAAACATCGACGCGTTCGTCGAGAACTACCTGAGCGTGCCCCAGTGCGAGCACTTAGAGGGGATCGAGTATCCCCACACGCTCCAGCCCGCGAGCAACACGGGCGTCCTCCCCGACGAGGCGTTCGACTTCAACAAGGACGGACGGGCTGGCGAGCGGCCGGGCGACGCCTACGGCTTCGGCGAGTATCCCGGTCACTACGCCTTCGCCATTGCGAGTCGCCATCCCATCGACGAGAACGGCATCAGGAGCTTCCGGAAGTTCCGCTGGGCGGACATGCCGAACAACTTGCTCCCCGTCGAGGGCGACGACGTCGACGAGGACGGGCTCTATCTGACCGAGGAGGAGACCGATGTCTATCGGCTGTCCTCGAAGACCCACATCGACGTGCCGATCTGTGTCGGGGGCGAGACGGTCCACGGCCTGTTCGCCCACCCGACGCCGCCGACGTTCGACGGGGAGAACAACTTCAACGGCCGGTGGAACCACGACGAGGTCCGTTTCTTCGCGGACTACGTCGCCGGCGAGGAGTACGTCTACGACGACGGCGGCACCGCCGGCGGGCTCGACGACGACGCCTCGTACGTACTGCTGGGCGACATGAACGCGGCCCCCAACGGGGACCGTCCCCTCGACCCCGCCGGGGAGTTCCTCCTCGAGAACGACGATTTCGATACTGAACGGCTTCCGACGAGTCCGGGCGGCGCCCAACGCGGCAATCGGTACGCGACGCGGTTCGGCGGCGACATCGAGGGCGTCGTCGAGCAGATCGACTACGTGCTTCCGTCGCCGGACCTCTCGGTTCGGGATTCGGCGGTGGTCTGGCCGAGCGAGGGCTCCGACGAACGGGGCCTCCTCTCGGACGTCCGTACCGCCTCCGACCACCGGCTCGTCTGGGCCGACATCGAGGCCTGACCCGCGAGGGACGGCGAGGCCGTCAGGCCAACGGGAGCACCGTCGACAGGACGAGGACGACGACGAGCCCCATGACCGAGATGAGCGTCGTCACCACGGTCCACGTCTTCAGCGTCTCGGCCTGTGTCAGCCCGCAGATCTCCTTGACGAGCCAGAACCCGCTGTCGGGGTACCACGAGAAGATGTTCCCGCCCGCGCCGATGACCATCACGAGATACACCGGATTGACCGAGAGGCCGCTCGCCAGCGGCGCCATGATCCCGGCGGTGGTGAGCATGGCGACCGTGGCCGACCCCTGCGCGATCCGGATCGCGGCCGCGATCAGCCACGCCGTGACCAGGAGGCCGATCCCGATCTCTTGGAGTCCGCCGGCGAGGTAGTCGCCGATGCCGGCCGTCGCGAGCATGCCGCCAAAGGCGCCGCCCAGACAGGTGATCGCGGCGATGTGACCGCCGTCGCGCAGCGCATCAACGACCTCCTCGGCCCACTCATCGCGTGGGAGGTTATCGTAGCGATAGAAGGTGTAGGCCGCGACCAGCGCGGCGGCGGTCAGCGCGAGGCTCGGGGCGCCGAGAAGCGTCGTGGTGGCGGCGACGGGGCCCGACTCGAGCCCGAGTAGGTTCGAGGTGACCGTCCCCGACATCACCAGTACCACCGCGACGAGGATCGGCAGGGCCGATTCGAGGAACCCGGGGAGGTCGCCGGACGATCGCTCTGCGACCTCGTTGAGCTCGTCGACGTCGGTTCCCATCGCCTCCCGGAGCGGGATGTCAAGCCGGCGGTTGATCCACCGGCCGTACCCGACGCCGGCGACCGCGGCCGTGGGGATGGCGACGGCGAGTCCGACGGAGATGGTGAGCCCGAGACCGGCACCGGGGATCTGATTCGCGACCGCGAGGGGGCCGGGCGTCGGCGGGACGAACACGTGAGTCGTCGCCGCGCCGGCACCGACGACGACGATGTACAACGGGTAGTTCTTCCCGACGCTCGCACGCATCGAACGCGCAAGCGGCGCGAGCAGGTAGAAGACGTTGTCGAAGAACACCGGGATCGCGAGGAAGGAACTGCTCCCCCACAGCGCGATGTCGGCGTTGTCCCGACCGAGAACGCCCGTGAACCCGCGGACGATCCGCTGGGCTGCCCCGCTTTCCATCATCGATTTGCCGATCACCGCGGCCATCAGGATCGGGATCCCGATTCCGGCCATCTCCTCGCCGAAGGCCGTGACGATCTGCTCGGGGATCGCGGAGGGGGCGACCTGGGGCGTCACGAGCCCGACGACGAACGACGCCACGAGCAGGCCGAACACCGCCGGCAGGTCGAGATACGCGAGCAGGAAGATCACGACGGCGATGCCGGCGAGAAACGATACCAATGGACTGTGTGGATAGACCATGTCTCGCTTCCCAGAACCCCGACGAGAGACTTGAACATTGTGAAGAAAAGTTATTAACGGAAAAAATATAGATATAACATGAACGAATGTTAATGAAGTTGGCGTTAAACCTCCATTTTATCAACGCATGTGTCAGTACTCGGTTCCGAGCGGACTTCGATACGCGGAAACAGCGGTGGCCCCCGGTCGGTCAGCGTATGGGGGACGCGCCCTCGAACGGCGTCTTCTCGGTAGCTTGGTTTCGGCTTCAGGCCTCGTCGAACAGCTCCTCGCCGGCGACCATGTGCTCGGAGACCGTATCGAGGTCGAGGGTGGGGCCGAGGCCCGGCTCCTCGGGGACCTCGATATAGCCCTCCTCGATGACGCTCTCCTCGACGAGGTCCTCCCACCAGTCGAGCTGGTAGGAGTGGTACTCCACCGCCAGGGAGTTGGGAATCGCGGTGGCGACGTGGGCGCTCGCCATCGTCGCCACAGGGGAAGAAACGTTGTGCATCGCGATGGGCATGTAGTAGGTGTCGGCGAGGTCCGCGATCTTGCGGGTCTCGCGCATCCCGCCGACCTTCGGCAGGTCGGGCGCGAGGATGTCGACGGCCTGCTCGTCGACGAGCCGGCGCTGGCCGTGTTTGCGATAGACGTTCTCGCCGGCGGCGATCGGCGTCGAGGTGTGCTGGGTGACCTCGCGCTGGACGTCGTGGTTCTCCGGGGGCACGGGGTCCTCGAGCCACCAGATGGGGTACTCCTCCAATCGGGCGGCCAGCCGTTTCGCGCTCCCGCCGGTAAAGGACCAGTGACAGTCGAAGGCGACGTCCGCGCGGTCGCCGACGCGGTCGGTGACCTCCTCGACGATCTCGACCTTGTGGTCGATCTCCCGGTCGCTGAGGTGGCGGTTCGCGCGGTCCTTCTCGTGGCCCGAGGGGACGTCGAGGTCGAACTTCAGGGCGTCGTAGCCGAGTTCGTCGACGACGCGCTCGGCCTCGTCGGCGTTCGACGCGGCCTCGCTCTCGTCGCCGGCGTGACAGTCACAGTAGACGCGAACCTCGTCGCGGTACTTGCCGCCGAGAAGCTGGTAGGCTGGTACGTCGAGGATCTTGCCTGCCACGTCGTGGAGCGCGACCTCGATCCCCGA